>JAVRPF010000119.1:0-3730 GCA_032162385.1 Mycobacterium sp. | reverse complement strand
CTTCTCGCGATAGTTCACGATGACGTGCGTGCCGGGGTCGGCGAATCGCCGTGCGACTTCCGCGCCGATGCCCCTCGATCCGCCGGTTACCAGGACGATTCGTGTAGGTCCGTTGTGCATGTGCGGTTCCTTCCGTCACTGGTGATCACGGAGCGATGGATGCAACCGTACACCGAAAATAAGGAACATAAGGGAAAAATAAGGTCACGTTAAGGTATCACGGCGGCGGCGCCGAACGCATGCGCCGCCCGTCACGGCCAGGTGGTGCGACGATGGGCCGATGACCGCAACGCTCGTCGCGAAGAACGTGGCCGGCGGATTTGCCCATCGCACCCTCTTCGAAGGTCTTGACGTGACTGTGGCGCCGGGCGATGTGGTCGGAGTGGTCGGCGCCAATGGCGCAGGGAAGAGCACGCTGCTTCGGATCCTGGCCGGGAACCTCGAACCGCTCGACGGTGTCGTCAGCATCGCGCCCCCCGACGCGTTCGTCGGGTGGCTGCCGCAAGAGCACGAGCGCGTGCCCGGGGAATGCGTCGCCGCCTACATCGCGCGACGTGCGGGATGCACCGAAGCGACGCAGGCCATGGAAGCAGCGGCCGCCGCACTGGCGGATCCGGATCAAAATCCTGCGAATGTCGATCCGGCCGTTGCCTACTCTGCCGCGCTCGATCACTGGCTCGCTATCGGCGCGGCGGACCTCGACGAGCGGTTGCCGGCGGTGCTGGCCGACCTGGGGCTCGACTCCGAAGCGGTCCGGCCTGAGTCCACGCCGATGACCTCATTGTCGGGTGGTCAAGCGGCGCGGGTGGGACTGGCGGCACTGCTGTTGTCGCGATTCGACATCGTGCTGCTCGATGAGCCGACCAACGACCTCGACCTCGACGGACTCGCCCGGCTGGAGCACTTCGTCCAGGATCTTCGGGGTGGTGTCGTGCTCGTCAGTCACGACCGGGAGTTCCTGGCCCGGACCGTGACTCGCGTCCTCGAACTGGACCTCGGGCAGAACACCACCACCGTCTTCGGCGGCGGATACGAGAGCTATCTGGAAGAGCGTGAGGTCGGTCGCCGACACAAGCGCGAACTATACGACGAGTTCGCGGAGAAGAAGGCCGACCTCGTGGCGCGCGCACGCATCCAGCGGGAGTGGTCCAGCCAAGGTGTCCGCAACGCGATGCGCAAGGCTCCCGACAACGACAAGAACCGGCGACGCGCCGCCACCGAGTCCAGCGAGAAGCAGGCGCAGAAAGTTCGCCAGATGGAGAGCCGGATCGCGCGCCTCGACGAAGTTGCCGAACCCCGCAAGGAATGGACACTCGAGTTCACCATCGGAGCCGCACCGCGGTCGAGTTCGGTTGTGGCGACACTCGACAGTGCCGTTGTGCGGCAGGGTGAGTTCGTCCTGGGCCCGCTGTCGTTACAGGTCGATGCCAGCGAGCGGATCGGTATCACGGGCCCCAACGGGGCGGGAAAGTCCACCTTGTTGCGGCTGCTCCTAGGTCGCCAGCGGCCCGATGAGGGCCGTGCGAGTCTGGGCGTCAACGTGGCCATCGGCGAGATCGACCAGGCGCGTGCCGATTTCACGGGGGCCGGGCGACTCATCGATCGCTTCGAGCAGCGGGTGCCGACATGGTCGACCGCCGATGTGCGAACCCTGCTCGCGAAGTTCGGGTTGCGTGCAGACCACGTGGAACGCGCGGTCGACCAGCTCTCGCCCGGTGAGCGAACCCGCGCCGGCCTTGCGTTGCTGCAGGCGCGAGGCACCAACGTGCTGGTTCTCGATGAGCCGACGAACCATCTCGACCTCGCTGCCATCGAGCAGCTGGAGCAGGCGCTCGAGAGCTATGACGGTGCATTGTTGTTGGTGACCCATGACCGTCGGATGCTGCAGAACGTTCGCTTGGACCGCACGTGGCGGGTCGACGACGGTCGGGTCGACGAGTTGTAGCCAGAGACAATCGATCATGGACCAACCACGCGCGCATTCCGAGCCCGCGATCGCGGCCGTCTCAATAGACCTGCCATGCAGTCCTTTCCGTTGCTACCGCTGCATCTCGACACCAGGAGGCGATGCGGGCTGTGGCAGGCGCTCAGACACCGTCCGGTTGGGTGGGCGTCCAGCCGCCGGCAACGGTGGCGCGGTCTGCTGCCGGTCGCTTCGCGCGACGGCGAGGGCGCACCCGTTCCGGTTCCATCGGAGCTGATCGGTTGCACCACGCGGAGATCTCTTCGGGAGCAGACCACGCCACGTAGAGCGCCCAATCGGCGCTGCCTGCGGTATCTGCGTGCCGCGCGATGATGTAACCAAACGGATGCGGTAGGGGGTGAGCCGCCACGATGACGATGGACGAACCCGACACTGCGCCCGCCATGGTGCTAGTGGCGAACTGCTCACTAAGCGACCGCAATTCGCGATCTGCGTGCTCGATACCGCTCAGCGATCGTCGTGCAGCCTCGCCCTATGCCGCGGGCAAAGCCGCAATCGATCAGCTGGTCCGGGTAGCCGCCGACGAACTCGGAGAGGTCAACGTGCGAGTCAACTCAGTGCGCCCGGGGCTGACGCGCACACCGGGCACCGCGGGAAGGTTCGCCGACGCCGACATGGTCGCGGCATTCGTGGCCGGCCAGCCCATCAACCGCTCCGGCGAGGTCGACGACGTGGCACAGGCCGTGCGGTACTTCGCAGGGCCCGAATCCGGCTGGCTCACGGGTCAATCGCTCAATGTGGACGGTGGACACACCGTGCGCGCGTTCGTCGATTACCGGCAGCTGTTGCCGATTCCCGAACTGTTGCACGCGCCGTTGGGTGAACCACGCGTCGACATGACCCGGGACTGAACGTGAACAATGCGATGGCGCGAAGACCCCCACGTGCTTTTCGAAGAGTCGACGACGAATCGATCCAACTCGCCTTCTTTACTGGGCCAGTCGCGGTGTTGCGGTACCTACGTGCAACGCATCCCCATCTCGCGGCGGCAAGGGGCCCAGTGATCAATCTGCGCTATCGATCCGTCGTGCCGGAGATCCCGAGCAAGACATCGGCCGCACCGCGGTCTTCCTGGCCGGACCCGACTCGAGCTGCCATCACCGGGTGCACGATCTCCGTCGACGGCGGCGGCTGTTCGTCGGCTGACCACGCTGACCCCGACCCGTCCACGAGCTTGGCCGACTTGGCCGGGTCGGAGGTGATCTCGGCGATGATGCCAAAGGCAATGGCCGAGTCTCTCGCAAATCCTGTGTATTGCAGTTGCAGCAAATACGTATGTGGCAAGTACTTCATGCCAAACACATATGGGTAACGTAGATAACAGTCATGCCGCATGCGTTGCTATTTCATATCGAATGCGCGTGCACGGATTGTCGACATTGCCCGACAAAGCGAAAGCCGCGAAGCCACTTGATGTCCAAGTGTCTCCGCGGCCTTGAGGCAGCCACGCGTAGATGGGTGGCGGCTACTCGCTGCTCGGCCCTCAATCGCCGAAGAAAGGTGCCGGCGATGAGAACTCGCCGTAACTCCGTGCCTTCGACACGTGTGGGGGTGTGACCTGGATCGATACGTGACCAGCTGTTTGACTGGTCGTGGTGGTCGTCGAGAACATGACAACCGCCCCAACGCTGGCCGGCACGGCGCGCTTACCAACGTGGCCAAGCACAGCGGAGCGGCGAACTGCCGGGTCACTGTCGCGAACGGGCCGGGCCGGTTGGGACTCCAGATCATCGACGACGGGGTCGG
>JAVRPF010000118.1:0-3508 GCA_032162385.1 Mycobacterium sp. | reverse complement strand
TCCGCGCGTCGCGGAGGCGGTCAAAGCGCTCAACATCCGCTACGTGGTGACCAGCACCCCGGTGGTGCTCAAGTTCGTGATGCCCGACGGACTACTGTCACTGGACAAGTCGAAGTCTTGGGCCAAGCTCTACGACAACGGCGAGACCCGCATCTACGAGTGGCGCGGAGGAACAGGGAAACCGTGAGCAACCCCGATGACAACGACATCGAGATCATCGGTGGCGACATGCCCGGCACGGACGACGAGTCCAACGGCAATTCGCTGACCGACCTCGTCGAGCAACCCGCGAAGGTGATGCGGATCGGCACCATGATCAAACAGCTGCTGGAGGAGGTCCGCGCGGCGCCACTGGACGACGCCAGCCGCAACCGGCTGCGTCACATCCACGCCAAGAGCGTCCGCGAGCTGGAGGAGGGTCTCGCCCCTGAGTTGCGTGACGAGCTCGACCGGCTGACCCTGCCCTTTACCGAGGACAAAGTGCCGTCGGATGCCGAGCTTCGAATCGCGCAGGCGCAGCTCGTCGGCTGGCTCGAGGGCCTCTTCCACGGCATTCAAACCGCGCTGTTCGCCCAGCAGATCACGGCCCGAGCCCAGCTGGAGCAGATGCGCCAGGGCGCGTTGCCCCCAGGCGCCGGCATGCCGGGTCCGCACGGCGGTCCTGGCCACCCGAGCGGAACCGGTCAGTACCTGTAGCAGTGACCACGTCTCGAGAACCGCACGTCTCGACCCGCAACGCCTGGGTCGAGTTCCCCATCTTCGACGCCAAGTCGCGGTCGCTGAAGAAGGCCTTTCTCGGCAAGGCCGGCGGCACCATCGGGCGCAACACGTCCAACGTCGTGGTGATCGAGGCGCTCCGGGACATCACCTTGTCGCTGAACAACGGTGACCGGGTGGGGTTGGTCGGGCACAATGGCGCCGGCAAGTCGACGCTGCTGCGCCTGCTTTCGGGCATCTACGAACCGACGCGCGGTTCGGCCACCGTCAGCGGCCGGGTGGCTCCGGTGTTCGACCTCGGGGTCGGCATGGATCCCGAGATCTCGGGATTCGAGAACATCATCATCCGCGGGCTGTTCCTCGGTCAGACGCGCAAGCAGATGCTGGCCAAGATCGACGAGATCGCCGACTTCACCGAGCTCGGCGAGTACCTGTCGATGCCACTGCGCACGTACTCGACCGGTATGCGGGTGCGCCTGGCGATGGGCGTAGTCACCAGCATCGATCCCGAGATTCTGCTGCTGGACGAGGGCATCGGGGCCGTGGACGCCGAGTTCATGAAGAAGGCGCGGACACGGCTGCAGAGCCTGGTGGAGCGCTCCGGCATCCTCGTCTTCGCCAGCCATTCCAACGAGTTCCTGGCCCAGCTGTGCAAGACCGCGATGTGGATCGACCACGGCACGATCAAGATGACCGGCGAGATCGAGGACGTGGTCCGCGCGTACGAGGGTGAGGACGCGGCGCGCCACGTGCGTCAGATACTGGAGGAGAACGCCCGCGAGGACGTTCATGACTGATGCCGATGAGCGCTTGCGCGAAGATCACGAGATGGTGTGCGCCGTCGTGGTCACCCACAGGCGCCCCGACGAACTCGCCAAGTCGCTTGATGCGTTGACGGGCCAGACCCACCCGCCCGACCACCTCATCGTCGTCGACAACGACTTCTCAGATGGGCAAGATCCGCGGGTTGGCGACCTGGTCGCCGGACAACCCGTTCCGACCACCTATGTCGGATCGCTCCGAAACCTCGGCGGCGCAGGCGGATTCGCGCTCGGCATGCTGCAGGCCCTGACCATGGGCGCGGACTGGGTGTGGCTGGCCGACGACGACGGCAGACCCGCCGACGCGTCGGTGCTCACGACGCTACTGGACTGTGCCGCACGACATTCCCTGGCCGAGGTGTCGCCGCTGGTGTGCGATCTGGACGACCCGCAGCGGCTGGCGTTCCCGCTGCGCCGCGGCCTGGTGTGGCGGCGCCGGGTCGACGAACTAAGCACCGACGGGTCCGGGCAGGACCTGCTGCCCGGTATCGCGTCGCTGTTCAACGGCGCGCTGTTCCGAGCGTCGACATTGGAAGTCGTTGGGGTGCCGGACATCCGGTTGTTCGTCCGCGGCGACGAGGTGGAGCTGCACCGCAGGCTGGCACGCTCGGGCCTGCCGTTCGGCACCTGCCTGGACGCGGTGTACCTGCATCCGCATGGCTCCGACGAGTTCAAGCCGATCCTCGGCGGCCGGATGCACACCCAATACCCCGAGGACGCCACCAAGCGCTACTTCACCTACCGCAACCGCGGCTACCTGATGTCCCAGCCCGGCATGCGACGACTGATTCCGCAGGAGTGGCTGCGGTTCGGCTGGTACTTCCTGGTCAGCCGGCGCGACCCCGCGGGCCTGCGGGAGTGGTTGAGGTTGCGGCGCTTGGGCCGGGACGAGAAGTTCGGCAGGCCAGACCAGGGAGCACAACAGTGACCTTCACCGACGCGGCGGCGCAGTCGAGGACGTTCGGCAGGGCGTGGGGCGATCTGGTGGCCGGGTTCGGCAAGCGCGAACTGTGGCTGCACCTGGGCTGGCAGGACATCAAGCAGCGGTACCGCCGCTCGGTGCTCGGGCCGATCTGGATCACCATCGCGACGGGCACCATGGCGGTGGCCCTGGGGGGCTTGTACTCCACGCTCTTTCACCTCCCGCTGGCCGAACACCTGCCCTATGTCACGCTCGGGCTGATCATCTGGAACCTGATCAACGCGTCCATTCTCGAGGGCGCCGACGTGTTCGTCGCCAACGAGGGCCTGATCAAGCAGCTACCCACGCCGCTGTCGGTGCACGTGTACCGGCTGGTCTGGCGTCAGGTGATCCTGTTCGCCCACAACATCGTCATCTTCGTGATCATCGCGATCATCTTTCCCCAGCACTGGCACTGGACGGATCTGGCGTTCATCCCGGCGCTGGGGTTGATCGTGCTGAACTGCATCTGGGTTGCGCTCTGCTTCGGAATCCTCTCCACCCGGTACCGCGACATCAGCCCGCTCTTGTTCAGCCTGGTACAGCTGCTCTTCTACATGACGCCGATCATCTGGAACGACGAGACGCTGCGGCAGCAGGGCGCAGGCGGGTGGGCCAAGATCATCGAGTTCAACCCGCTGCTGCACTACGTCGACATCGTCAGGGCGCCGCTGCTCGGCGCGGATCAGGAGCTGCGGCACTGGATCGTGGTGATCGTGCTGACGATCGTCGGCTGGATCGTGACGGCGTTCGCCATGCGGCAGTACCGAGCGCGGGTGCCGTACTGGGTGTAGGCCCCGTCCGAGCCGGCGAGGGCCTGGCGGGAGCCCAGACCGGCGAGTTATCCACAGTCCGGGATTCATCCACAGGTTGCGAATCGCCGCTGGTAGGGCGGCGCACACCCGACGACAATCGAACGTATGTACGAAGACCTCGACGCGGTGGGCCCGCGTTGACTCGTCTTAAATGCGCGCGAAACGCCTCTTCGTTGCCTCATCGAAAATGCGCG
>JAVRPF010000117.1:0-5458 GCA_032162385.1 Mycobacterium sp. | reverse complement strand
TCGACGAGAAGCGCCCCCTCCAGCTCATCGTGGCGGGCAAGTCGCACCCGGCCGACGACGGTGGCAAGGCGCTGATCCAGCAGGTCGTGAAGTTCGCCGACCGGCCCGAGGTGCGGCACCGCATCGCATTCCTGCCCGACTACGACATGTCGATGGCCCGGCTGCTCTATTGGGGCTGCGACGTGTGGCTGAACAACCCACTGCGCCCGCTGGAGGCGTGCGGCACGTCGGGCATGAAGAGCGCTCTGAATGGTGGGCTCAACCTGTCGATCCGCGACGGCTGGTGGGACGAATGGTACGACGGCGAGAACGGCTGGGAGATCCCGACCGCCGACGGACTGACCGACGAGTCCCGCCGCGACGACCTGGAAGCCGCCGCGCTGTACGACCTGCTGGAGAACGCCGTGACCACGCGGTTCTACGACCGCGACGAGCACGGCATCCCGACCCGCTGGGTCGAGATGGTGCGGCACACCCTGCAGGTGCTCGGCCCCAAGGTGCTGGCGTCGCGGATGGTGCGCGACTACACCGAGAAGTACTACGCGCCTGCCGCCCAGTCGTTGCACCGGACCATCGAGCCCCTCGACGGCGTGCCGTTCGGCGCGGCCCGGCAGCTGGCCTCCTACCGTCAGCGGGCGCAGGACGCCTGGCCCAAGATCCAGATCACCGACGTGGACAGCTACGGGCTGCCGGATACGCCGCTGCTCGGCTCGGAGCTCACCCTGACCGCGACCGTGCAGTTGGCCGGGCTCCGCCCCGACGAGGTGGTGGTGCAGGCCGTCGTCGGACGGGTGGACGCCGGCGACGCGCTGGTGGATCCGGAGACCGTGCCGATGGCTCACACCGGGACGGCCGACGGCGGCAACGAGGTGTTCTCGACGACGACGCCGCTGCCGGTCGCCGGGCCGGTGGGCTACACGGTCCGGGTGCTGCCGCACCACCCACTGCTGGCCGCCGACACCGAGCTGGGCCTCGTCACGCTGGCGTGAGCGGCATTCTGGAGGTCGCGGTCGCAGGCGGGCCGTACGCGCTGGCCGCAGGCTCCGACGGTGCGATGTGGGTGACGCTGGTGCACAGCGGCGAGATCGCCCGCGTGACCGACGGCGGTGGCCTCGACGTATATCCGGTTGCGCCGGAAAGCAAGCCGTCCATCATCGCGGCAGGCGCCGATGGCGCACTGTGGTTCACCCGGACAGGCGACGACGGCATCGGCCGGGTCACCACCGACGGTGACCTGAGCACGTTCGAACTGGCAGGCGGCAGCGCGCCGTTCGGGCTCACCGCGGGCCCTGACGGGGCGATGTGGTTCACCGCGATGACGTCGGGCGTGGTGGGCCGGATCAGCCTCGACGGTGAGATCACCGACGTCGCCGCCCCGGGCGGCATGCCGTCGATGATCACCGCCGGACCCGACGGCGCGCTGTGGTTCACGCTCAATGCGGCCAACGCGATCGGCCGGTTGGAGCCGTCGGGCGAGCTGACGGTCCGGGCGGTGCCGACGCCGGGCGCCGGTCCCGTCGGCATCGCCGCGACGCACGACGACGCAGTGTGGTTCGCCGCGATCCTCGCCGACAAGCTCGGCCGCATCCCGACCGACGACGCGATCCAGGAGCTCGACCTGCCCGGCAAGCCGCACGCGGTGCTCGCCGATCCGACGGGCGGGGTCTGGGTGAGCCTGTGGGGCTCCGACCAGGTGGCCCGGGTGAGCGCCGCCGGTGAGGTCGTCACGATCGACCTGCCGTCGGGCAGCGAACCGCACGGGCTGGCCATCGGACCCGACGGTGCGCTGTGGGTGGCGCTCGAGGCCGGCTACGTGTGGCGGCTGCCGACCAATTGATCCACCCCCTTGCGATTTCGGCGTCAAACCCGCGCTCAGCGCGGTTTAGCGCGCCGAAATCGCAAAGGGGAGGTGGCGGGTGGGGTTAGTCGAAGCGCTTGAAGCAGCGCGCCTCGTCGCCGAGCACGCCGACGCGGAAGGCGTCGATGCGGGAGAACCCCGACGGCACCGATTCGCCGTTGACGTCGCTGGCGACCAGGCCGTTCACCAGGATGCCCGAGACCGCCTCGTCGACGTCGCCTGCGGTCAGCGCGATGGAGTTGCCGTCGGGGGTGGTGACTTCCTTCGACATCTTCACCGTCGCCACGCCGGTGAGGCAGGCGGTGCGCAGCGCGGCCTCGGCGTTGTCGAGCGCGACGCCGCCGTGCTCGTGCTGAAGGGCCTGCATGTAGCGCGACACCAGGATCGAGTACGCGGTGTTGTCGCCGGTGACCAGGCCGCCGCCGTCGCCCTGATCGGACGGCGCGCCCGTCTTCTCCAGCGCGGGCAGGTCGACGATGATCGTGTTGCTCGACGGGCAGTAGGCCACCGGCGGGGTCACCCGGGCATCGGAGCAGTCCTGCGACTCGAACGTCACCGCGGGCGGGTGGGTCGAGGCGAACAGGATGCCCATGGCGCCGACGATGGAGCGCACCGAGTCTTCGGTGACGGGCAGCTCGCCGGTCTGGTCGTCGGGCAGCAGCACGGGCAGATCGCCGCGGCGCTGGTCGATTTCCTTGGTGTCGATCGCCGCGCAGGACGCCGCGCCGTCGGTGAAGCCGAACTGGAACGCCGACACCCGCTCGAACGCCGAGCCGTGTTCGTCCTCGCCGACCTCGGCGTCGCTCTCGTTGAGCAGTGGGTCGCGGAAGGCGATCATCGCGGCCAGCAGTTTGTTCAGCCCGTCACCGGTGTTCAGCGTGAACCGCGGCGAGTGTCCCTCGGCCACCCAGCGCATGTAGACCCCGGAGAGGCAGTCGGCCTGCTGCTCGGACACCAGTGTCGGGGTGCTCGGCTTGACCAGGTCGGCCTGGTGTTGCACCGAGTGGCCGTACTCGTGCGCGAGCACCATCGTGACGGCCATGTCGCCGTTGGCCCTGCGCAGCGACGGCAGCAGCTGGCCGCGGTCCCAGCCGATGGTGTTGTCGTCGAAGCAGTAGCCCGCGTTGACCAGGCCGTAGGTATCGCCGCCGCAGAACTCCGCGTCGAGCCCGTCGGCGTCCCACGAGACGATCTGGTCGACGGGGGTGAACTCACCGCCGAACGTCTCGGGGTAGGCCTGCTTCCAGAACTCCTCGATGTCGCTGACCGCCTGGCGACCGAGTTCGTCGACCTTGCCGTTGTCGGTGCCCTCGACGTCACGAGACGGTTCGGCGGCGTCGTCACGCAGTCCGGTGGGCCCGTCGGTGGCCGGCATCCCCGCCACCCTGAACGGATCGCCGAACACCGAGACCGCGTTGCCTTGCAGCGTCGTCGCGCACGACGTCACGAAAAGCGCTGCGCACGCGGCTAGCGCCACACCTGCGACGTGCCATCTGCTCATGCCGCCGCCTTTCGTTTCGTCCGGCGGCCCGGGCGGCCCGCAGAAAGCTCGCTGTCAGGATAGTGAACGCTTGGCGAAACGGACTCCAAACTGATCGCAGACTCAGGCTGATCTCAGGCGTTCCAGCGCGGCCCTGACCCGTGCGGAGTCGGTGGTCGCCCAGAACGGTGGCAGCGATGCCTTGAGGAAGCCCGAATAGCGTGCCGTCGCCATCCGTGAGTCGAGCACCGCCACGACGCCCCGGTCGTCGACGCCGCGCAGCAGGCGGCCCGCGCCCTGCGCGAGCAGCAGCGCGGCGTGGCTGGCCGCGACGGCCATGAACCCGTTGCCGCCGTGCGCCGCTACGGCACGCTGCCGGGCCGTGATCAGCGGATCGTCCGGTCGGGGGAACGGAATGCGGTCGATCAGCACCAGCGACAGCGACGGGCCGGGCACGTCGACGCCCTGCCACAGCGACAGCGTGCCGAACAGCGACGCCTCCTCGTCCTCGGCGAACCGGCGGACCAGGGCCGACGTGGTGTCCTCGCCCTGGCACAGCACCGGGGTGTCGAGGCGATCGCGCATCGCCTCGGTGGCGGCCTTGGCCGCGCGCATCGACGAGAACAGGCCAAGCGTGCGACCGCCCGCTGCTTTGATCAGGCCCTCGATCTCGTCGAGTTGTTCGCCTGACCCGGAGCTGTCACGGCCCGGCGGCGGCAGGTGCGCGGCGACGTACAGAATGCCGGACGTGGCGTGCGCGAAGGGCGACCCGACGTCGATGCCGCGCCAGCCCGGTTTGTCGTCGTCGCCGGTCAGCCCCCAGGACCGCGCCATCGCGTCGAACGTGCCGCCGACGGTCAGTGTCGCCGAGGTCAGGATCACCGTCGACTGGTCGAAGATCCTGCCGCGCAACAGGTTCGCCACCGACAACGGCGCGACTCGCAAGCTCGCGCGTATCGAGGCTCCTTCCGATCCCCGGGACGCTCCGCTCTCCCCCGCACGCCGGGGAACCCCCAGCGCCGAACGACCACGGCCCTCGTCGTGGTCCAGCCACACCACGTCCGTGCGGTCGGGGATGGCCGGGCCGAACGACGACAGGATGCGTGACGCGGTGTCGCTGACGTCGGTCAGCGCCGTCACCGCCTCGCTGCGGGCCGCCGCGGCCTTGGGGTCGCCGGGGGCGGTGTCGATGGCCGACCGCACCTTGTCGGCGGCGTCGCGCAGCACCGTCAGGTAGGTGGCCATCTCGTCGTCGAGGCGGTCGATGCGTCCGGGTTCGGCGTCGTGGATGGCCGAGGAGAACGTCGCCGACGCGGCTTCGAAGCGTTGCGCGAGTTCCGTTTCCACCAGTCGCGCCGCCCGCCGGTGGGCCACGCCGAGCGCCGTCGCGGACAGTTCCGCGGTCGCCACTCCCGTGACCCGGTCGACGAGTTCGTGGGCCTCGTCGACGATGAGCAGGTCGTGTTCGGGCAGGACGTTGGCCTCGGCAATGGCGTCGATTGCGAGCAGGGCGTGGTTGGTGACGATCACGTCGGCGGTGCCGGCGCGGGCGCGGGCCTTCTCGGCGAAGCAGTCGGTGCCGAACGGGCAGCGCGTGGCACCGATGCACTCGCGTGCCGAGACGCTGACCTGGCCCCACGACCGGTCCGGCACACCAGGGACGACGTCGTCGCGGTCGCCGGTCTCGGTGTCCGACGACCATT
This sequence comes from Mycobacterium sp., assembly GCA_032162385.1. GTDB lineage: Bacteria > Actinomycetota > Actinomycetes > Mycobacteriales > Mycobacteriaceae > Mycobacterium. The sequence continues at coordinate 417 of JAVRPF010000117.1, read as the reverse complement.
CGGTGAGCCGCTTGACGTCGCGGCCGAGGGCCGTCGTCGCGACCGCGTCGAACAGTTCCTCCTGCGGCCGGTCGTCACCTGGCTCGGCGGCCGACCCGTTGTGGATCTTGTTCAGGCACAGATAATTTCCGCGACCCTTGAGGAGGGCGAATTCGGGCCTGCGGGGCAGCTCGTCGGTCAACGCGTCGGCCAGTCGCGGCAGGTCTCGGTCGACGAGTTGGCGTTGCAGCGCGATCGTCGCCGTCGACACCACCACCGGCTCTCCTGCTTCGATGGCCCTCGCGATGGCAGGCACCAGGTAGGCCAGCGACTTGCCGGTGCCGGTGCCTGCCTGCACGGCGAGGTGTTCGCCGCTGTCGAAGGCGCGCTCGACGGCTTCGGCCATCTCGATCTGGCCGCTGCGCTCGGTGCCGCCGA
>JAVRPF010000116.1:0-3306 GCA_032162385.1 Mycobacterium sp. | reverse complement strand
GCCTGTACGGGGAAGTCGCTGCCGGTGAGGGTCGCCCGTAGCCAGAAATTCGGCGGCGTGACGACAGTCCTCTTGCGCCCAGACCGACTGGGTGCCAACGGCTACCGCTACTACGAACGCGAGCAGTTGCTGCGACTGCAGGAAGTCTTGCTGCTGCGAGAACTCGGTATGGGCCTAGCCACAATCGGCAGCATTGTCGACGACGAGGACGACCCAACCGACGCGTTACGCCGCCATCATCGCCGCCTCCTCGAGGATCGGGAACGGCTGGTTCGCTTGGCGGCAACGGTAACCGCCACCATCCAACACCTGGAGGAAGGAACCGACATGCCCGCCGAAACCTCTTCGACGGCCGAAGTCTGCTGGCGAGCCGACGTACAAGAACTACTGGCAACTGCCAGGCGGCGTCGTTGACGCCGACGAGTCACCCTTGACGGCAACCGAACGAGCCTTGAGCCGCGAGCTCGGTCTGTCGATCAAGCCCGGACGGCTCCTGGTTGTCGACTGGGTTCCGCCCAGCCCCAACCGCATTGACGGACTGCTCCTCGTGTACGACGGAGCCACCCTGTCGTCCGACCAGTCATCCGCGATCACCCTTCCGCCGGGCGAGCTCAGGAGGTGGGCATGGTGCGAGCCAGCTCTCTACGCCTGTACCGGCAGTTCCGCCGTGTCCTGATCATCGTTCGGAGGAGGTGGAGGTTGCGGTTTCCGGAAGTGGTTGTCGCCGCGGGGGTAGACGACCAGCGGCCACCAGAACCAGCGGCCCAGCATCGTCGCGATCGAGGGCATCAGCAGGGAGCGCACGATCAAGGTGTCCACCAACAGCCCGATCGCGATGGTGGAACCCATCTGGGCCAGCACGATCAGCTTGCTGAACATCATCGCCGCCATGGTGGCCGCGAATACCAGCCCGGCAGAAGTGACGACGCCGCCGGTGCCTGCCATGGAGCGAATGACGCCGGTCTTGAGCCCTGCATGGATCTCGTCCTTGAACCGGGAGACCAGCAGCAGGTTGTAGTCCGATCCCACCGCCAACAGGATGATGACGGACATCAACATGACGAGCCAGTGCACCTGGATGCCGAACAGGTCCTGCCAGAGCAGCACGGAGATGCCGAAGGATGCGGCGATCGAGCTGGCCGCAGTTCCGACGATGACGAGTGCTGCCACTGCGGCTCGGGTCAGGATGAGCATGATCATGAAGATCAGCGTCAGGGCCGACACCACGGCGATCATCAGGTCGTACTTGGCGCCGTCGGACATGTCCTTGTAGGTGGCCGCGACCCCGCCCAAGTAGATCTTGGCGCTCGAGAGCGAGGTCATCTTCAAGGCGTCCTGCGCGGCCTTGCGTTCGGAATCGACCCGGGCGATGCCCTCGACGGTCGCGGGATCGGTCTCGTGGGTGATGAACATCCGCGCGGACTTGCCGTCCGGTGACAGGAACATCTTCAGCCCGCGCTCGAAGTCGGGGTTGGTGAAGGCTTCCGGGGGCAGGTAGAACAGGTCGTCGTTCTTGGCCTGGTCGAAGCTGGCGCCCATCGCGAGGGCGGTGTCGTTGGTCGCCTCCATCTGGTCGAGCAACGCCTTCTGCGAGTTGTACGACGCCAGCGACAGGTCCCTGCTGGTCTTCATCGACGCGATCGTCTGTGGAAGAAGTGCCGTCAGCTTCGGAGCGAGGTCTGCCAGTTGGTCGGTGTTGACCTGCACCGCTCCCGTCTGGTCGGTCAGTTGATCGATACCGTCGAGGGAATCGAACAGGGAACGTATCGCGAAGCACATGGGGATGTCGAAGCAGTGCGGTTCCCAGTAGAAGTAGGCGCGCAGGGGCCGGAACTCGTCATCGAAGTCCGCGATGTGGTTCCGCAATTCTTCGGTGGTCGCGAGTAGGGCCTGCGACTTCTTCGCCGAGTCCTGTGTGATCGCGGTCTGCTGCAGCGAGAGTTGGTACTGCCTCTCCAAGATGTCGATCGAGACGTTCGTCGCGTCAACCGTTTTCTTGATCGTGTCCAGTTGAGCCCGCTGGAACGGCAGGTTCATGTTGCTCGTCTGCCCCTGAACACTCGTCTGGAACGGAATCGAGCTGTGCTGGATCGGGATGCCCAACGGTCGCGTGATGTTCTGCACCATCGCGATGCCCTCGGTGTGCATGACGTTCCTGGCAACTGCGTTCAGCACCAGCATGTCGGCGGGGTTCCGCATGTCGTGATCGGCATTGACCATCAGGATGTCGGGGTTCATTCGGGCTTCTGAGAAGTGCCGGTCGGCGGCGGCGAAACCGATGTTGGTGGGCGCGTCGGCCGGCATGTAGTAGCGGTCGTTGTAGGCCGGCTTGTATCCCGGAATCGCGACGATGCCGATCAGCACCACGAACAGGCTCGCCACGAAGACCGGTGCCGGCCAGCGCACCACGGTGGTGCCGACGCGGCGCCAAAAACGGCTCTGCGGAGGGCGTTTGGATTCATACAGGCCAATCCGACTGCCCAGGAACAGCACGGCCGGGCCGAGCGTGACCGCAATCGCCACGACCACGACCATGCCGATCGCGACCGGGGCGCCCATGGTGGCAAAGTAGGGCAGCCGCGCGAAGCTGAGGCAGTACGTGGCGCCTGCGATGGTCAGGCCCGACCCCACGATGACGGGCGCGACCGACTTGAAGGTGGCGTAGTAGGCGTCATCGCGATCTTGACCCAACCCGCGATCCTCGCGGTATCGGCCGAAGATGAAGATGCCGTAGTCGGTGGCCGCGGCTATCGCGAGCATCGTCAGGATGTTCCCGGCGAACGTCGTCAGCCCGAAGGCGCCATGGGTGGCCAGCACCGAGATCACTCCGCGCGCGGTCAGCAACCCGAGAAACGTCAGGAAGAGCTGGACCAACGTCGTCCTGATTGAGCGGTACACGACTAGCAACATGCCAGCGATCGCGATGAGGGTTATCAAGGTGATCTGAGCCAGGCTGGCGTTGCCGATGACGTGCAGATCGTCGGTGAGCGCCGCCGGGCCCGCGATGTAGGCCTGTACCCCCGGCGGAGCCTTCGTGCCTTCGATGACCTTGCGGACGGCGTCGACGCCCTCGTTGGCCAGGGTCTGGCCCTGTTCGCCGGCCAGGTTGATCATCACGTAGGACGCCTTGCCGTCGGAGCTTTGGGCGCCGGCCGCGGTCAGGGTGTCACCCCAGAAGTCCTGAATGTGCTGGATGTGTGCGGGGTCCTGCCGCAGCTTCTTGATGATGGCGTTGTAGTAGTCGTGCGCGTCCTGCTGCAGCGGCTGCTGACCCTCGATCACGATCATCACCGTGGAGTTGGAGTT
>JAVRPF010000115.1:0-4492 GCA_032162385.1 Mycobacterium sp. | reverse complement strand
CCAACCGCGGCGACATCAAGATCGCACTGTTCGGCAACCACGCCCCCAAGACCGTGTCCAACTTCGTCGGACTTGCGCAGGGCACCAAGGACTACAGCACCGAGAACGCGACGGGCGGCACGTCGGGGCCGTTCTACGACGGCGCGGTCTTCCACCGCGTGATCTCCGGCTTCATGCTTCAAGGCGGCGACCCGACCGGTACGGGCCGCGGCGGACCGGGCTACCAGTTCGCCGACGAGTTCCACCCCGAACTGCAGTTCGACAAGCCGTATCTGCTGGCCATGGCCAACGCCGGGCCCGGCACGAATGGCTCGCAGTTCTTCATCACCGTCGGCAAGACCCCGCATCTGAACCGCAAGCACACCATCTTCGGCGAGGTCGTCGACCCGGAGTCGCAGAAGGTCGTGGACGCGATCGATGCCACGGCGACCGATCGCAGCGATCGTCCGACCGAGCCCGTCGTCATCGAGTCCGTCACGATCTCCTAAGCCCCACCCCCCGGCACGGTAGTTCCCGCACGGTCGTCCTGCGCGAGCGTGCGCTGCGCGCCGTCGTTGCGCGGCGTGTCGCGGAGCAGACACGCACGCTCGCGCCAGAGGACATCAGCCGGCGTAGCCCGCGTCGGTCAGAGCGTCGAGCACGTCGAGTGGATTGGTGCCCAGATCCCACCGGGTGAATACCAGCAAGCGGTCGTCGGCGACGGTGTCGATCTCGAGAAGGTGCACCTTGCGCCCGATGCGGCGGAACTCCGTGATCCGGATCTTCTCGATGTCGTCGCGACGCAATAAGTGGGTGCGCAGCCACCCGCGGACCGCCAGTCCGTCGGGCGTGATTGCCAGCTTTGGCCGGGCCCGCCACGACATGCTTGCAAACGCGAGTAGTCCCGCTGCGGCTATCCCCCCGAGGATGCGCCCGGGAGCGTCTGTGACAACGGTCACAACACCCGTAGCCATCACCAGGCCCAGAACTGCGCATGCTGCGATTCCAGCGGTCGACGGGCCCCACTGAGTTTGCTGCATAGGTCCTGAACACCCTCTAACCGTGGCGAATCGGGTTATCCACAAGCGCTTTCCCCAATGGGGATGAATCTCAACGTTGTGTTTGGGTGACGAAAAGGTTGCGGAACGGGTAACGCGCCGAGACCACTTTGAATGCATCCTTGCGGGAAGGACGCTCACCGCCAGCGCATCGTGAGCAACAGACCGGTAATCATGAAGGCAAACGCGATGGCGTAGTTCCACTGCGCGAGATCGGCCATCCACTTCAGGAAACTTGGCGCGTCCACCGGATTGGTAGCCGCCAACTGGAAGACCAGCAGCCAGATCAGGCCGAGCAGCATCAATCCGACGAACAGCACGACGAACCACATGCTCGACGGCCCGGCCTTGACCTTGACCGGAATACGGCTCACCGAGTTGGCGGTGAAGTCGCTCTTCTTGCGAACCTTGGACTTGGGCATGGGTACCTTCGCGGACAGTCGGCGTCGCAGGTGCGACGATGAAGCGGATGCACTCGAGAGCCTAACCCAGCACGCCGTCCGGGAGAGAAATCCGAACGCCACCGAGGAGGGGATGATGGCCACTCATCGCCCGCCGTCTGCTCTTCGCGCGAGCGCTCATCGCCGCTCCGCCTGGCGATTCGGCGTCCCGGCGGTGTGCCTGTGCGCCGGCCTGCTGCTGGCGGCCACCCACACCGCCTCCGAAGGCGGTGAGATCCGTCGCAGTGACGCGCCGCGGCTCGTCGACCTGGTGCGCGATGCGCAGCAGTCGGTCGACCGGCTCTCCGGCGAGCGCGACGCGCTGGTGACCGTGATCGACAACCGTCACGGCGGCTCCCCCGGCGCCGACGCGGCGCTGGCCGCCATCACCGACCGTGCCAACGCGCTCGCCGCCGACGCAGGCCTGGACCCCATGCGCGGCCCAGGTCTGGTGGTCACCCTGACCGATGCGCAGCGCGACGCCGAGGGCCGATTCCCCCGCGACGCCTCCCCCGACGACCTGGTGGTCCATCAGCAGGACGTCCAGGCGGTGCTGAACGCGCTGTGGACTGCGGGCGCCGAGGGCATCCAGATGCAGGATCAGCGGATCATCGGCACGTCCGCGCCGCGGTGCGTGGGCAACACACTGCTGCTGAACGGGCGCACCTACGGTCCCCCGTACGTGATCACCGCGATCGGTGACGTCTCAGCGATGCGGGCGGCCCTGGCCGCGGCGCCGTCGGTCATCCTCTACAAGCAGTACGTGGTGCGGTTCGGGTTGGGTTACTCCGAACAACCCCGTGCCGCGGTCAACCTCGTCGGGTATCCGGCCCCGGTGCGGATGCGCTTCGCCAAGCCCGCCGGTCCCCTCGGCTACTGAGGGCACCCAGTAACCTGGTCCGATGCGGGTTCTGGTCGTCGACAATTACGACAGCTTCGTGTTCAACCTGGTCCAGTACCTGGGTCAGCTCGGCGTGAACGCGGCGGTCTGGCGCAACGACGATGCCCGGCTCGCGGGCGACGGGGCCATCCGCGCGGCGGCCGAGGAATTCGACGGCATCCTGCTCAGCCCCGGCCCCGGCACGCCGGAGCGCGCCGGAGCGTCCATCCCGCTGGTGCGCGCGTGCGCGGCTGCGACGACCCCCCTGCTCGGCGTGTGCCTCGGGCACCAGGCCATCGGGGTGGCGTTCGGGGGCACCGTCGATCGCGCACCCGAGCTGTTGCACGGGAAGACCAGCAGCGTGTTTCACGCGAATGTGGGTGTGCTGCAAGGGCTTCCGGACCCTTTCACGGCCACACGCTATCACTCGCTGACGATCCTGCCGGACACCCTCCCCGAGGTACTACAGGTTACTGCGCGCACCGAGGGCGGCGTCATCATGGGCGTGCAGCACGTCGACCTGCCGATCCACGGCGTCCAGTTCCACCCCGAGTCGATCCTCACCGAGGGTGGCCACCGCATGCTGGCCAACTGGCTGACGTTGTGTGGCGCGGCGCCCGCCGAGGCGCTGGTGGCCCAGCTCGAGCGCGAGGTGGCGGATACGGTGCGCGCGGCTACTGCGCGAAGCTCAGCGTGATCGGATCGCTGAATCTCACCGGGGTGCCCGGCGCCGGGCTTTGCGTGGCCACCGCGTTACTCGGATAGCCGCTGTTCTGCGCGTTGGCAAGCTTGGTCCACTCTCGCTGCCACCCGAGTGAGAGCAGCAGCGGCTCGGCGTCGGTCCAGAACTGCCCCCTCAAATCCGGCATCAGGTACTGATTGCCCAGCGACACCTGCACCTGAATCGGGGCGTCCAGCGGAGTGATCTCTCCCGTCTGTGGAACCGTCCCCAACACCTGGCCCTTGGGTTGGGTGCTGTCGACCTGGACCGCGATGAGGTTGGTGAACTTGGACGCACCGAGGACCTGCCGCGCAACGTCCTCCGTCTGACCGGCGACCGGGGGCACGGCCGCAGTTCCGGGACCGGAGCTGACCACGATGATGATCTCATTGGTGATCGCCGACGTCTGGTTGGCAGGCGGACTGGTGCCGATCACCACGTCCTTGGGGACCGTCGGCGACGACGACGGCGACTGCCTGGTGCTCTCGAAGCCGGCGTCCTTGAGCTTGCGCTCCGCCTCGGCAGGCGACAAACCCTTCACGTCCGGCACCTCTGCCTGCACGGGGCCGGTCGACACGTTGATGGTGATGTCGTCGCCCGCGGCGACGGCGCTGTTGGCCGCGGGGTCGGTGCCGATCACCTTGCCGGGCGGCACCTTTGAATCGGGGTTCCGCTGAATGTGGGTCTTGAACCCGCGGTTCTGCAGGGCCGCGGTCGCATCCAGCTCCCCCTGTCCCTGTACGTCGGGTACCTGCTGGTCGCGCGGGCTGCCGCCGATCATGTTGATCGCAACCGTCACCACCACGGTCAGCACCGCCAGCACCGCGACCGCGATCAGCCACCGGCCGATCGACCCGCCGCGCTCGCGTTCGACATAGCCGGGCTGGTGAGTGGGAATGTGTTCGGTGGGCTGCGCGCGGCCGCGCGAGGGCGGCGGCGCCGACAGCAGCGAGGTGCGCTCGGCGTCGGTGAACACCTTCGGGGCGTCGGGTGCCTCGCCGCTGTGCACGCGGATCAGGTCGGTGCGCATTTCCGCGGCGGTCTGATACCGGTTCTCGGGGTTCTTGGCCAGCGCCTTGAGCACCACGGCGTCGAGCTCGGGGGAGATCCCGTCGTAGCGCTGGGATGGTGCGACCGGATCTTCCCGGACGTGCTGGTAGGCCACCGCGACGGGCGAGTCACCGACGAACGGCGGCTCCCCGGTGAGGATCTCGTAGAGCACGCAGCCCAGCGAGTACACATCCGAGCGCGCATCGACGGTCTCGCCACGGGCCTGCTCGGGAGACAGGTACTGCGCGGTGCCGATCACGGCGGCGGTCTGGGTCACCGGGTTGCCGCTGTCGGCCAGCGCGCGGGCGATGCCGAAGTCCATCACCTTCACCGCGCCGGCCTTGCTGATCATGATGTTGGCGGG
>JAVRPF010000114.1:0-5588 GCA_032162385.1 Mycobacterium sp. | reverse complement strand
GTCCCCCGACCGCATTGAAAGCGCCCAGCGCCGAGAACTTCTCGACGGTGTAGCGGGCGAACTCGGTCATGGTCTTCGACGGATTGGTCTGGAACACCAGTCCCGGCGCGTGCGATGTGGAGCCGCCTGTCGCGAAGAGGGGCCCGCGGTCCAGGACGGTCACGTCGTTCCACCCGCGCTGGGTGATCTCGTCGGCCAGCGACGTCCCCACGACGCCTGCACCGATGATGACGACCTTCGGCTGACGCACGCGACCTCCCTTTTGGTGCGCATGGCGCAACGCGTATCGTATTAAGCAACTATCGTCTACCGCACGCCGGCGACTGTCAACCCCGGCGCGCGGGTCATTTCTGCGTTCGGGGCACCTGAGGCAGGGACGGCATGCAGATGCGGCCCGCGACTAGGACAGGCGCGGGCTGGTCGACCTCGACACTCCTATGGCGTGGTCGGGCGCGGGTAGTGCGCGACGACCGCGGCGCCGTCCGAACGTGGATCCGAGGCTGCCGTCATCGAACCGTCGGCATCGGCGACGACGACGTTGGTCTGTCCAAGCGTCTCGGTGTGCACCGCGACGCTGGTCGCAACCAAGCCGGCGTGGCCGATCGAGTCGCCGGCCACCGAGGACATGTCGGCCTCCACCGTCACCGAGTCCACTGTGGCGCCGTCCGCCTGGAGCCCGACGATCGCGCGCGGCGCGCTGACCGCAGCCTGTGCCGTCGCCCCGGCGACCGCGCGCAGTAGCACCTGCGCGAGAATCTGCGGTTGGCCCTGCCCGCCCATCGTCGCCAGCACGTGCCGGGGCACACCCTGGTACATCGTCATCGCGGGCATCAGGGTGTGCGCGGGACGCTTGCGCGGCGCGATGACGTTCGGCGATGCATCGTCGAGCGAGAAACTCGTTCCGCGGTTGTGAAACAGAACGCCGGTGACCGGGTCGATGAGCCCCGAGCCGAAGGCGTGGTACACGCTCTGGATCAACGACACCGCATAGCCGTCGCCGTCAGCAGCGGCGACTCCGACCGTGTCACCGTGTGGCACCAGCGCCCGACCAGCTTGCGCCCCTCCCAGTTCGGCCGTCTCGTCGAGTCCGTCGTTCACCAGAGCGGCCACGTCGACCTCGGCGTACCGCGGGTCGGCAAGGTGGGAGGCGCGTAACGCATTGCCCCGGTGGAAGACCCGCAGCAGCGTGCCCAATCCGCTCCCCAGTGGGTCGTCGATGTCCAGTTGGTCGACTGCGCGCAGCGCCCGCAGCAGCAGGAAGCCGTGCGTGTTCGGCGGGCTGGTCAGCACCGTCAGGCCGCGGAAGGCCAACGACATCGGTTCTACCGTCTCGGGCTGGAACGTCGCGAAATCATCGACGGTCAACGATGATCCGCGCGAGCGGAGGTATCCGACGGTACGTTCGGCGACTTCGCCGGAGTAGAACTCGTCCGGCCCGGCCTGCCGGAGCTTCGCGAACGTATCCGCCAGCGCAGGCTGGGCAAGAGCGTCCCCGTCGTGTAGGGGCCTGCCGCCCGGGCGAAACACCCGGTCGAAGTCCTCGGTGCCGATCAGATCGGCGTTCTCCGCGTCCGCGAGGTGGCTGGCCAGGGACGGTGCCACCGGCGCTCCCTCCCTGGCGGTGGACTCCGCATCCGCCAGGGTGCGCTCCCACGACAGGCGGGCGCCGAAGCGGCGCAACGCCTCCCAGCCGCGGATGCCGCCGGGCACGGTGACCGAGTCCGCACCGCGTGCGGGTAGCCGACCGCCGTGCCTGGTCCGCAAATCCGCTGCGTCGACCGCGGCACCCGCCCACCCGGAGGCGTTGACACACCGAACGGTTCCATCCGGCGTGCTGACGAGCGCGATGAGATCACCGCCAAGTGCGACGTTGTGCGGATACACGACGGTGAGCACCGCGGCGGCCACGATCGCCGCATCGATCGCGTTTCCACCGTCGCGATAGGCACGCATGCCGGCCTCCGTGGCCAGTGCGTGTGGCGTGGCAAGCGCTCCGGTGAACGAACTCGGCGTCGAGGTGGTGGGCACGGTGAGATCACTCCTTGCGATGGACGCAGCGGGATCGTCGGGCCGTTGCGGCGGCAGCGGCTCGGGTCAGGCGATGGTGGACAGGAAGGTCTTGGTGCGCTCGTGCTGCGGGTTGCTGAACAACTGCTCGGGCGGGGCGTCCTCGATGATCCGGCCTGCGTCCATCACGACGATGCGGTCGGCGACCTCGCGGGCGAACCGCATCTCGTGGGTGACGACGACCATGGTCATGTGGTCGCGGGCGAGTTCGCGCATGACTGCCAGTACCTCGCCAACCATTTCGACGTCCAACGCGCTGGTTGGCTCGTCGAAGAGCATCACCTTGGGCCGCATGGCAAGTGCCCGCGCGATGGCGACCCGTTGTTGCTGTCCGCCGGAGAGCTGGCTGGGCCGTGACTCGGCCTTCTCCGCCAGTCCGACGCGCTCGAGCAGCGCCAGCGCATTTCGACGCGCCACGTCCTTGGGCGTCCCCAGCACCCGTACCGGACCGTTCCACACGTTCTCGGCGGCCGTCATGTGCGGGAACAGGTTGAAGTGCTGGAACACGAAGCCGATCTCGCGCCGACGTCGGGCGAGCTCGGTGGTGCCGACCTTCTTTCCGCCGGTGAGGTCGCGGTGACCGATTGGCAGGCCGTCGACCAGGATCGAGCCGCTGTCGATCTGTTCGAGGTGGTTCAGCGACCGCAGCAGCGTGGTCTTGCCCGCCCCGGACGGGCCGATCAGCACCACGACCTGGCCCCGCATCACGTCGAGCGAGACGCTGTCCAGGACCTTGCGACCGCCCAGGGTGCAGGACGCTTCGCGTACCGAGACGATGGGCGCCGTGGATTCCGCGGTGACGCTCATGGCCGACTCCTTCAGGTTCACGGTTCCGTCATCCCTGCGGTTGAAGGGCCAGGGCGGCGCGGCGGGCGCCGAGAAGCCGCTGTGTGATCGGGATTCGCTGCTCGATGCCGAGCTGGCGCGCCAATCGGTTCTCGATGTAGGCCTGGATGAACGTCCAGATCGTGGTCAGCGCAAGGTAGTAGATCGCTGCGACGATGAAGATCTCGAACGTGTGGAAGGTGTACGAGCTGATCGACTGGGTGACCAGGAACATCTCGCTGACGCCGATCACGGACAGCACCGACGTCGTCTTCATCATGCCGTTGAAGGAGTTCCCCAGCGGCGGGACCATGACACGCAATGCCTGCGGCATGATGATCCACCGCATCACCTTGCCCGGCTTCATACCGAGCGACGCCGCCGCCTCGAACTGGCCCTTCGGCACGGAATCCAGTCCGGCACGGATTATTTCGGCGATGTAGGCGCTCTCGTTGATCATCAGCCCGATGATCGCGGCCTGCACCGCAGCCTTCACCGACATGCCAAGCAGCGAGACGTCGTGGAATTGGTAGAGGCCCACGGCGGCAAGGCCGGTGTAGATGAGCACCAGTTGCACCAGCAGCGGCGTCCCGCGGATCACCCAGATGTAGACGCCCGCAGACCAGCGCAGCGCCGCGAACCGGGAGCGCCGCATGAGTGCGACGACCAGACCGGCCAGCGTGGCCAGCACCATCGCCGCCACTGAGATCACGATGGTCAGGACCAGTCCATCCAGGAAGGGCTCACTCGGCGTGAAAAGGGCCTTCCAGAAGAACTGCCAATCGAACTGCATGGTTGCGGCCGTCGATCACTTCTGGATGCTGAGGTCGGACTGACCCCACTCGTCGACGATCTTGGCGTAGGTTCCGTTGCCCTCGATCTCGTTCAGCGCCTGCTGAATGGCGTTGTGCAGCTCCGTGTTTCCCTTCAGCGTCGCCGCGCCGATCTTGATGGTGCCGAACGGTTGGCCTGCCATCTGGATCCGCGCACCGGTCTTCGTGGCGTAGTAGCCGAGCGTCTCCGCCGTGTCGAGGTAGGCATCGACCTGCCCGTTCTGCACCTGCTGAATCGACACGTCGGCATGGTTGTTGCGGTTGATGTCGATCGACGGCTTGCCCGCGGCCGTGCACTTGTCGGACTGCTCCTGTGACAGCGATTCGGCGGTGGTCCCGACTGCGACCATCACCTTCTTGCCGCACAGGCTGTCGTCCATTCCGGTGATGTTGGCGGGGCGTTCCTTCGACACCGCGATGCCGGTACCCGAGTACAGGTAGGGCACGAAGTCGACGACCTGTTCGCGCTCCGGCTTGATGTAGAGCTGGGCCATGATCACGTCGCACTGCTTGGCCTGCAACGTCGGGATGACGGCCGCGAAGGCGGACTGGACGTAGTCGGCTTTGAGCCCCAGTTGCGCGGCGATCGCCTTGCCGAGGTCGACCTCGCTGCCCACCAGCGCGCCGGTCTCGTCGTGGTAGACGCTCGGCGGCGTGCCGTCGTTGGGTGCGCAGATCTTGAGCGTGCCTGCCTGCAGGATCGCAGGCGGGGCCACCTTCGCAGGACCGGTGGCCGCAGGCGTCGACTCATCCGACGACGACGAACAGCCGGACAGGGCGAGCGCTAAGGCACCCGCGGCGACGCCGGCGATGACGGTCTTCTTCACGGTTCCTCCATGAGTCAGGACGACTGGCGATCGGGCGCATCGGTGACGCTCGTCGACCGCACCTATCAAACGATAGGCGGCTATCGTTCGATAGGCATCTTTTCCGCGAAGTTCGTCAGGGACTCGCTTCGGTGATGTTGGATCCGCCTGCCTCCATCGAGGCAGATCTTGCTGGTCAGCGGAACGCAGCAGCCTCGATCTCGCTGAGGCGGTGCAAGGTGACCGTGCGGGTCCGGTCGAGCGTGACCTGGTCGACGAGCAGGCCCCGCAGCACGAAGTCGGCAGCCTGCAACGGGCGACCCTCTCGGATCTGGCCGCCGGGGCCGCCCTGCTCGCGGAGCGTCTCGAACAGCACGCCGTTCACTGCTCGCTGCACGAAGCTCGGCTCGAAGTCGACGAACTCGCCCGCCTCCCGGCCACTGGAGATGACCCGCTCGACCAGCTCGTGGAACAGCGCGATGCCTTCGCGCTCGTCGGTGAACTCGGCCAATCCGAGCACCGCATCCTGATAGAGGCCGCGCGCATCGAAAGGTTGAACCAACGCCTCGCGCACGTCGCACGCGATCGCCAGGTGAAGCTTCTCGGCCCACGTCGAGTCCTCTTCGATGCGGCGGCTGATCCGGTCGATCGACGGTCCGAGATCCAGTTCGACCAACGTCCGGAAGATCTCGTGCTTGGCCTCGAAGTGGTGGAACAGCGACGGCTGCCTGATCTGCACGGCGTCGGCGATGTCACGGGTCGAGGTACCGAAATAGCCGCGCTGGGCGAACAACGCCGACGCCTCCAGCAGGATCCGCCCCCGCGTCGACGACCAGTCGACGACCGGGGGTCGCCAGTCGTTCCCGTACTTCACCGCTCGATTCTGTCATCGCCACCCGCGGTCCCCGGGGACGCGGCGACGGTCAGAAATGAAAACCGAGCTGCGCGGGAACGTCACTTCTGAACGCGGCGTCCAATCGCGCCTGCGATTCCGGGTCGGCGCCGCGGATGCGGTTGGCCGCCGCCAGCGTCGCGGCCGAGTGCACACCGAGGTACA
>JAVRPF010000113.1:0-2878 GCA_032162385.1 Mycobacterium sp. | reverse complement strand
GTTGCCGTCCTTGCAGACCAATCCGACTGCGCTGGACGGGCTGGACCTGCCAGGCTGGGGCGCACTGCGCCTGGCGCTGCCGCTCACCGGCGACAGCGACGCCAGCTACCTGGCGGCAGAGGCCGTCGCCGTGACGTCTGCCCCGCCGGGAGCGCAGCCCAGCTCGGGCATCCCCGCCGTCAACACGCTGACGGCGGCCCAACCCAAGCTGGCCGACACCAAGGCCTCCACCGCGATGGACGCCCTGCTGCAGGCCGCCGACCCGGCAGCCGCTCCGGTGCACGCGGTGGTCAGCACCGAACAGCAGCTCTACCAACGCGGCGGGTCGCTGCCCGACGCCAAGAGCACGCTCGCGTCATGGCTGCCGCCCGGACCGACCGCCATCGCCGACTACCCGACCGTACTGCTCGCCGGCAGTTGGCTTTCCCAGGAGCAGGTGAGCGCGGCCAGCGAGTTTGCCCGTTACCTGCGCAAGGCCGAACCTATGGCCGAGTTGGCCAAGGCCGGCTTCCGCACCGACGGCGGCACGCCCCCGAAGAACGACGTCACGGACCTGGGAGCGCTTTCGACGCCGGTGTCCGTGGGCGACAACGCGATGCGGGCAACGCTGGCCAACGCGGTATCGGGCCCGCCCTCAGCGGGCCCGAACGCGCCCTCCGGTGCGGGCGCGGTGTCGGTGATGCTCGACCAGACGCTGAACCTCAACCCGGTGGTGACGGCGTTGAAGGCCCGGGTGCAGGCACTTCCGCCGAACGCCGTGATCGGATTGACGGTGTTCAACGGCTCCGAAGGGTCCACTCTCGTTCCGGTTGGCCCGATCAACGACCCGGTCGGAGGGCAGCCGCGCCGCGCCGCGCTGGTCGCCGGACTCGACGGCTTGGCGTCGACGACCAGCGGCCGGGTGTCATTCACCACGCTGCGCAACGTCTACACCGATGCGGTCACCAACTTCCGCACCGGGCAACCGAATTCGATCCTCATCATCACCTCGGGCCCGCATACCGACCAGTCGTTGGACGGAGCCGGCCTGCAGGAGATGATCCGCGGCGCTTTCGACCCGGCCAAGCCAGTGGCCATCAACGTGATCGACGTGGGCAACGATCCCGACCAGGCGACCTGGCAGGCCATCGCCCAGATCACCGGTGGCCAGCACGAGGGCGTGCCCGCCTCGGACTCCCCCGAGATGGCGGCGACCATCAACGACCTGTTGAAGTGACCGTCGGTCGGCTCTGCGCAGAGTCAGGCGAAGGCCTCCACCGGCGGGCACGAGCACACCAGGTTGCGGTCGCCGTACGCGGCGTCGATGCGTCGCACCGGCGGCCAGACCTTGGGCCGGAACGCCTTGCCCAGGGGGTAGGCGGCTTGCCCACGGCTGTACGGGTGGTCCCAATCGGCCACCAGCAGGCATTCGGCGGTGTGCGGAGCGTTCCGCAGCGGGTTGTCGTCGGCGGGCCATGCGCCCGAGCCGACCTGGTCGATCTCGGCGCGAATGGCGATCATCGCCTCGCAGAACGCGTCGACCTCCGTCAGGCTCTCGCTCTCCGTCGGTTCGACCATGAGCGTGCCCGGCACCGGGAAGCTCATCGTGGGAGCGTGGAAGCCGTAGTCCGCCAACCGCTTCGCCACGTCGTCGACGGTGACGCCGGTGGTCTTGGTGATCCCGCGCAGATCCAGGATGCACTCGTGGGCCACCATGCCGTTCTCTCCCGTGTAGAGCACCGGGTAGTACTCGTCGAGGCGCCTGGCGATGTAGTTGGCCGACGCGATCGCGGTCAGCGTCGCGGCCCGCAGCCCGGGCGCACCCATCATCCGGATGTAGGCCCACGTGATCGGCAGGATCGACGCCGAACCGTACGGAGAGGCCGACACGGTGTAGGTGTCGGTGAGCTCGTCGGCGAGCGGGTGCCCCGGCAGGAACGGCGCCAGATGGGAGCGCACCGCGACGGGGCCGACACCGGGGCCGCCACCGCCGTGCGGAATGCAGAACGTCTTGTGAAGATTCAGGTGACTGACGTCGCCGCCGAACTTGCCAGGCCGCGCCAGCCCCACCAGAGCGTTGAGGTTGGCGCCGTCGACGTACACCTGGCCGCCGACGTCGTGCACCGCCGCGCAGATGTCCGCGATGTCGTGCTCGAACACGCCGTGCGTGGACGGATAGGTGATCATCAGCGCCGCCACCCGGTCGGCGTACTCGGAAACCTTGGCGCGCAAGTCGTCCAGGTCGACGTCACCGTTGTCGCGGCATGCCACCACCACGACGCGCATGCCGGCCAGGGCCGCCGACGCCGCGTTGGTGCCGTGCGCGCTGGACGGAATCAGGCAGACGTCGCGACCGCTCTCGCCGCGACTCTCGTGGTACGCGTGGATCGCCAGCAGGCCCGCGTACTCGCCCTGTGAGCCCGCGTTGGGCTGCAGGGAGACCTCGTCGTATCCGGTGAGCTGGGTGAGCCACGTCGCGAGCTCGGCGATCAGCTTGCGCAGGCCGGGTGTGTCCGAGGCGGGCGCGAAGGGATGCTGGCGGGCGAACTCCGGCCAGGTGATCGCCTCCATCTCGGCCGCCGCGTTGAGCTTCATCGTGCACGACCCGAGCGGGATCATGCTGCGGTCCAGCGCGATGTCCTTGTCGGCGAGCACCCGCAGGTAACGCATCATCTCGGTCTCGGTGCGGTATCGGGTGAACGCCGGGTGGGTGAGGAACCGCGATGTGCGCGTGGCGATTTCAGGCCCCGCCCAGTGGTGTCCGCCGCGGGTGGCTCCGAACGCCGCGAGCACCTCCTCGACGTGTTCGGCGGTAGTGGCCTCGTCGCACGACACCGACACGTGGTCGGCGTCGACGAGCCACACGTTGATGCCGCGCGCCTTCGCCGCCGCCCGGATG
>JAVRPF010000112.1:0-2609 GCA_032162385.1 Mycobacterium sp. | reverse complement strand
TGGACCGGTTGGCGCTGCACAGCCAGCTCGCCGCTGCGGTCCAGGTACTGCTGCACGTGAGCCGGGATCGCGGCGGGCGGCGGCAGCTGGCCGAGATCGCCGTGCTGCGGCGCAGCTCGGACGGATTGGTGACCGCGCTCACCGCGTGGCACGCCGAACGCGGATTCGCCGACGGCATGGCGGATTTGAGCGATCTACTCGTGCACCGGAGCCGGGCGTGAGCGCCGCCGCCGTCAGCCTCGCGCTGGCTCTGCTGATCGCGCCGGGCCCCCCGCGGCGACGACTCGGGCTGCAGACCGTCCCAGGGCCGGCGCGACGCTCCGCGCGGATACTCGCGGGCCTTCCGTGCGTCGTCGCGCTGGTGTTCGTCGTGCCGATCACCGTGGTCGCGGCGTTCGCGATCCTGGCGCTGACGTTGACCGCGCGACGGCGCATGGCCATCCTGAGCGCGCAGCGTGCCGACGAATCCGCCGCCCTGCAGGGGGCACTCTCCGTCCTGGTCGGTGAACTGCGCGTCGGCGCCCACCCCATCGCGGCCTTCGAGACCGCCGCGTCCGAAGTGGACGGTCCCGTCGCTGCCAAGCTGAGCGCGGTCGCGGCGCGGGCGCGGCTGGGTGCCGACGTCGGGGCGGGGCTGAGAGCCGTTGCGGCGAAATCGATGCTGCCGGCACAGTGGGAGCGATTGGCGGTGTGCTGGCAGCTGGCCCAGACACACGGCCTGGCCATCGCGACGCTGATGCGCACGGCGCACCGCGACATCGTCGAACGGGATCGTTACGCGTCCCGGGTGACCGCGGGCATGGCCGGTGCCCGTGCGACGGCGGTGATTCTGGCCGGGCTGCCGTTGCTGGGCGTCGGGCTGGGCGAACTGATTGGTGCAGGACCGGTGCGCTTTCTCCTGTCCGGTGGTCCCGGCGGCTGGCTGTTCGTCGTCGGCGTTGCCCTGGCGTGCTGCGGGCTGGCGTGGTCGGACCGCATCACCAACCGGGTGCTGACGTGAGTTGGTCCGCGGTGCTGCTGGCCGTGGCACTGCTGATCGGCGGTTCCGCGCGGGTCGGGCGGCGGCTCGATCGGTCGACCACTGCGTCCCTCCCGCATCCGCCGGCATCCGACCGGACCCGCGATCCCCTTGCCGTCGCGTCCAGCCTCGACGTGTTCGCGGCCTGCCTGAGCTCGGGCATGGCGGTGGCCACCGCCGCCGCCGCGACCGGACCGTCCGCCCCGGACCAGTTGGCCGGCGTGCTGACCCGGGCGGCGGATCTGTTGACGCTGGGCGCCGAGCCCGCGACCGCTTGGTGGGATCCCGGCCAGTCGGGGGATCAGCGGATGACGGCGCTACTGCGGCTCGCGCGACGGTCGGCGTCGTCGGGCACGGCGTTGGCGCAGGGCGTGGCCGAACTGGCCGACCAGTCCCGGCTCGACGCCGGTGACGCGGCGCAGGCCGCCGCCGAGCGAGCGGCGGTCCTGATCGCAGGCCCGCTCGGCCTCTGCTATCTGCCGGCCTTCCTGTGCCTTGGCATCGTGCCGGTGGTCGTGGGCCTGGCCGGTGACGTGTTGCGGTCAGGCGTGTGGTGAACGGGCCTGCCGGTTTGTCGCTTCGCGGGTGTGCCGCGGGTAGGAGGACCAATGAGGAGGAAACACGAAGATGAACAACGTCTTTCGGCAGTTGAAGGTTCAGTTGGCCATGCTCGCGGTCGACGAGTCCGGGATGTCGACGGTGGAGTACGCCATCGGTACCATCGCTGCGGCAGCGTTCGGCGCCATCCTCTACACGGTGGTCACCGGCGACTCGATCGTGAGCGCGCTGACCAACATCATCACCCGGGCGTTGAACACCAACGTCTAAACGCCGATGCGGGCAGTGTCACGGTCGAGGCCGCGTTCGCCGTGGCGGCGCTCGTCGTGGTGCTGGTGTTGTGCCTGGCGGGGCTCACCGCCGTGGCCATGCAGGTCCGGTGCGTGGACGCGGCGCGGGAAGCCGCGAGGCTCGCGGCGCGGGGAGACGACCGCGCGGCCGCCGAGGTGGCACGCATGGTCGGCCCGGCCGGAGCCGGGCTCGAGGTGCGTCGCGGCGACGGCCGCGTCGTCGCACGGGTCGCCGCGAGATCGCCTCTGCTGCCGGGGATCACCATCGCCGCCGAAGGCGTTGCAGCGATCGAACCCGGATCGCCGTGACCGCGGCTCGGCGACGCTGCTGGCCGTGGCGATGATGGCACTGATCCTGGCTGTCGCTGGTGCAGCCGTCGTGGTCGGCACGGCGGTGATCGCCCGTCACCGGGCGCAGTCGGCCGCCGACCTGTCGGCGCTGGCCGCGGCGGGCCGGCTCGGCGCGGGCCAGGACACGGCGTGCGGGTGGGCGGTCTCGGTCGCCGAGCGGATGAACGCACGCGTCACCGGCTGCAGGGTGGAGGCACTCGACGTCGTGATCACCGTCGACGTCGACGCGGCGCTCGGACGGTGGGGGCTCGGTTCGGCTCATGCCACCGCCCGGGCCGGCCCGGGGTGACATTCAGTGGGTGGAGTCCTCAACTCGGGGTTGCACCGCTTGAAGCAATGCGGCCTGACTACTGGTGCGCGACAAGGGTTTGCAGGAGCTCGCACAGGGATTG
>JAVRPF010000111.1:0-3427 GCA_032162385.1 Mycobacterium sp. | reverse complement strand
CGCGGCGGCCACCGGTGCCATGACCGACGAGCCGACGCTCATGTTCTCCGCGTAGCGGAACCTGGGGCCGTACGCCCAGCCAAGCAATGCGTTGCTGCGCCGGACGATTCGGGCGTTCGGCGCCCCCATTGCGAAGGCTCCGGTCCAGACGCCACCCAGTTCGGGCGCGATGTCGCGACCGCGCCGCCACGGGGTGTCGGACTGGTGCCCGAAGTCCGGTTCGCCCGCGCGGTCGGTAGTCAGGGTGTAGGGGTCGTTCATCAGCCGCCGCGCCGCTGGGTCGGCCGACGCGGTCGCCATCACCTCCATCATCGAGGCGACGGTGCCCCCGGACAATCCAGCGGCGAAACCGCGCACGACGAAGTTGGTCTCGCCGAGTTCGCCCGTGCCGTCCTCGCGGGCCTGCTCGAACAGCGCGTAGACGGTGAGATCCGAAGGGATGGAGTCGAATCCGCAGGCGTGCACGATACGGGCGCCGGTGTCGACGGCCTGCTCGTGGTAGGTGTCGATGCTTTCGCGGATGAACATCGTCTCGCCGGCGAGGTCGGCGTAGTCGGTGCCTGCGGCGGCGCACGCAGCGACCAGCGGCAACCCGTACTTGGTGTAGGGGCCGACGGTGGTGACCACGACGCGGGCCCTGGCCGCCATGTCGTTCAGCGACGACGGCGACGCGGCGTCGGCGGCGATCAACGGCCAGTCCCTGGCTGCCTCGCCGAGCGATTCGCGCACCTTGAGGAGGCGTTCGGCGGAGCGGCCCGCGAGCCCGATCCTGGCCGTGCCGCCGGCCTCGGCGAGGTACTCGGCCGTCAGTTTGCCGACGAACCCGGTGGCGCCGTAGAGGACGATGTCGAGTTCACGCTGCGCTGCGGTCATGGCCTCAACCTACCGGCGGGTCGAGGCCGTCCGGTCGGTGGTCAGCCGAGGATCTCCGGGGGCTCGGACTGCTCGCCGAGGACGTGCCTGCCAAGGAACGCCGTGACCACCTGATACCAGACCTTGGCGTGCTGTGGTGCCAGCACCCAGTGCCCCTCGGTTGGGAAGTAGAGGAATTCGTGCGGGCTGGTGCCGTCGGCGGCGGCGGGCAGTGCGGAGTCGGCGAGCAGCTCGTACCACAGCCGCAGGCCCTCGCCGATGGGTACGCGGTAGTCCTTGTCGCCGTGGATCACCAGCATCGGCGTGCGGATGGCGCCGACGTGCCGGTGCGGGGTGTTCTGCTCGGTCATCTGGGTGGTCATCTCGCGCGCCCACCAGTACGCGCCGTCGGTGGTGGGCCCGAACTGGTCGAGCGCCCACAGGCTGGCGTGCGTGACGATGGCGTCGAATCGGTCGGTGTGGCCCGCGATCCAGTTGGCCATGTAGCCGCCGAAGGAGCCGCCCATCGCCGCGGTGCGGGTGCCATCCACGCGGGGATGTGCGCACGCGGCGTCGGTGGCGGCCATCAGATCGGTGTACGGGGCGAATCCCCACGCACCCCAGCCACGCTGGATGAAGTCCTGGCCGTAGCCCGTCGACAACGCCGGGTCGGGCATCAGCACGGCGTATCCCCTGGCGGTCAGCAGCCACGGGTTCCACCGCCAGTGCCAGGCGTTCCAGCTGGCCAGCGGGCCACCGTGGATCCACAACACCAATGGCGCCGGGTCGTCGCCGTCGGGCAGCGTCAACCACGACCGGACCGGGGTGCCGTCGGGCGCGGCGGCAGTCAGCTCCGTCACCTCGCCCGGAAGCGTGGGCAGCTCGACGCAGGGCAACGCGGTCACGGTTCCGTCGGGGTCGATGCGCACCGGATGCGGTGGCGCCGCATAACTGCTGCGCAGTGCGTAGAGCACACCGCCCGGGGCGGAACGCACGTCGGTGTACGAGAAGTCGTCGTCGGTGATCCGGGTGACCTCGGCGGTGGCGGGGTCGACGGTGAACACCGGGCACCGGCCTGCCTCGTCGGCCGTGACGACCAGGGTGGCGCCGTCGGCGGACCAGGCGACCGATGCGGGCCACCGTTCCCAGCCGGTGGCGAGCTCGACGAACTCCTCGCCGAAACGCATGACACACAGCGTGATTCGCGACGCATGGTGAGGCGTGGCCACGGCCTCGCGGGTGAACGCCACGGTGGTGCCGTCGGGCGAGATCGCGGGGTGCTCCAGATCGGCGTCGGGGTCCTCGGCGATGACGGCGCGCTCGCCGGTGCCGACATCGATGCGCACCAGGGTGGCGCGAACGGACGCACCCGGTCCTGGCCCGTGCCAGGAGGTCACGACGAACCGACCGTCCCGGCTGACGTCGAGGTCGGCCTCGCGCATGGCCTGGCCCGGTTCGGGGGTCAGGTCGCGCGTGCCGGAGACGTCCAATAGGTGCGGCAGCGCCGGTCCGATGTCGTGATCCCAGTGACGCACCGGGTAGCCGGTGTGCAGCACGGCCGAGACCTTGGCGTCCTTGCGCAGCGCCCGCAGCCGCTTGTCGTCGTCGACGCCGGTGGCTGACGGCAGCATGGCGGTGCCGACGAGGGTGACGTCCGCTTCGCGCGCGGTGTGCACGGCGTCGACGCCGCCTGGCAGGTCGAGGACCTGGGTCGCCTCGCCGCCGACGGCCGGAAGTCGCCACAGCGATGCGGGTGGCGGGTCTGCCTCATCGGTGGCGCGTGCGGCGACGAACAGCAGGTCGTTCCCGGCGGTGAACGCCGGTGCCGACTCGCCCTTGGCGCCGCGGGTCAACCGCCGCGCCGGTCGTTCGCCGGCGGGGTCGAGTTCCCAGACGGCGCTGATGAACTCGGTCCGCTCGTCGTTGAGTTCGCCGATCGTCGTGACGACGCGGGATCCGTCGGGTGACACCACCAGGCCGGACACCCGGGGCAGGGCGAGAAAGGCGTCGAGATCGTGGAACGGTGTCGGGGTCACGTGCCGTTCGTAGCACAGCCGACGCGAGGTGTTCGACCTCGCCGAGACCCGTTGCACGCGGGGGCCCAGTTTCGGCGAATCCAGGCAGGGAGTTTGATTTTCAAACCGACGGCTGGCAGGCTTGTGACGTGTCCACCGTCCCACTTGCCGACCTCCCGGGGCGGCCGTGTCCGATCGCCGCCGCCCTCGAGGTCGTCGGCGAGCGGTGGGCGCTGCTCGTCGTCCGGGAGATCGCACTGGGGGTCACCCGGTTCAGCGACATCGTCCGCGGCACCGGGGCACCCCGGGACCGCATCGCAGCCCGGCTCAAGACCCTGACGAGTGCAGAGGTCATCACGCGGGTGCCGTATCAGAGCGCACCGCAACGCGACGAGTACCACCTCACCGACTCCGGCCGGGCCCTGATACCCGTTCTCGACGCGCTAATGGCGTGGGGCAAGGATCACGCCGTCGACCCCTACGATCCGCGCCGGCCCCGCCGGTACCAGGCCATCGCCGACCGCCTCCAGGAAAGAAGGACAGAGGAACCGTGACCGCCG
>JAVRPF010000110.1:0-3087 GCA_032162385.1 Mycobacterium sp. | reverse complement strand
GCTCGGCGTCTTGGCCGGTCGATCCGGCGACGTCGCCGGCGCCTTGGGGGTCTGCGTTGTCATGTATGCCAGAGCTCCTAGAGGTTGACCTTGGAGGTGTTGGTCTTGGCGAGGCTGCGCAGGCGCGAGCTGGCATCGTCACCGCCGTAGATGTCCTGCAACGCCACGGCCCAGTTCTGGGTGGTGTCGAAGAACTTCTTCTGCGGGGTGAACTGGATCTTCGACTGACCGATCACCGTTTCGAAGGCCTCGAGGTAGCCGAACTGGTCGGCGGCGACCCGCTTGAACGTGGTGTCGAACACCGACTTCCGCACCGGATCGGCGTACGTGCCGCCCTCCACGGCCTTGTTCATCGAGTCCTTGCCCGTGGCCCATTGAATGAACATCCACGCAGGCAATTTGTTGCGGGAGTTGGCGCTCATCGCCCAGCTCCACGTCCACAGGTTGGTCTTGTAGTTGCCGTCGGGTCCGGCCGGCCCTGGATACCAGGCCAGATTGCCCGCCTCCTTGCTCGCGCCCGGCTTGTTCTTCGGGTAGGTCGCACTGTCGGCGTCGAAGACCATCATCGCCTTGCCGTCGCCGAGATCGCCGGTGGCGTTGGGATAGTCGTAGGTGGTCCACGATGTGGGACCGGCCGCGTGCTGCATCTCGATCCACTTCTTGGTGAACTCGATCGCCTTGTCGCTGTCCATCTCGGCGATCAGCTCCGAGCCGTTGAACTTGTAGTCGACCGCGCCCTCGCGGGTGTACTGCGTCATGAAGCCGGGATGGATGGTGGCCCAGGACTTCGACCCACGGGTGGAGATGCCGTAGCGATTCTGCGAGCGGTCGGTCAGATCGACCGCCAACTGGATGAAGTCGTCGAGTTTGTCGGGCAGCTTGGTGATGCCCTTTTGGTCGAAGATCCTCTTGTTGTAGGCGACGACGTTGTTCTCGAAACCCCACGGGATCGCCCACTGCCCGCCGGTGCCCAGCGGCTGACCGAGTGTGAAATCCCAGCGGGTGGAGGTGCGAAGACCGTCGAAGATGTCCTCGAAGTCGTACTCGGCGTTGGTGGCCGAACTGTTCTGCAGCCACGGGTTGAGATCCTCGATCCACCCGGGCGGCCCGTACTGCCAGATGAAGTAGGCACCCAGCATGAACGCGTCGTGCTTTCCGGAGCCGCCTGCCAATTCGGTGTTGAGCTTGGTGAAGTAGTCCGCCTCGGGAACCAGGTCGACGTTGACGTTGATCCCGGTGAGGTCGGTGAACTCGGCCAGCAGCGGCTGATACGACAGCTGGTAAGGGTGCGGGGTCTGCAGGATGTTGATGGTGGCACCGGACGCCTTCTTCCAGTCGAAGCCACCGCTCACCTCTCCGGAGCCGTTCGGAGCGCTGGCCTTGCCACCGACGCCGCACGCGCTCAGTATCGGCAGGCTTGCGGCGGCGGCACCGGCAACACCCAACGCCGCCAACATGTTCCGCCGCGACATCTGCGCCCCGGTGAATTGCTCTCGACTCATCTTGATGTGGTCCTTAGGTCGGGTGGGTCAGGCGGGGATCAGGGAGACCTTCACCGACTCCTTGCCACTGGCGACGAGGTCCAGACCCTTCTGGAAGTCGCTGAGCGGCAGCTGGTGGGTACAGATCTGCTCCATCGGCAGCACGCCGGACTCGATCATCCGGATCGCGGCGGGCCAGCAGTACGGGCCGAGGTGGGCGCCGAGGACGTCGAGTTCCTTGTCGTCGCTGATGATGCTCCAGTCCACGGAGACGTCGCTGCCGAAGACGCCGTACTCGACGTAGCGGCCGAGCTTGCGCAGCGCGTTGAGGCCCTGCGGTACCGCCGAGGGGTGCCCGGTGCCCTCGAGGTAGACGTCCGCGCCATATCCGTCGGTCAGGCCCTTGATCACCTCGACCGCGTCCTGTTCGGCGATGTTGATGGTGATGTCGGCGCCGCAGGCCTTGGCGAGTTCGAGCTTCTCCGGTGCCATGTCGAGGGCGATGACGTGCATCGGGTTCTTCGCCCGCGCGCCGGCGACCATGCCGAGTCCGATCGGACCGCAGCCTGCCACCACGACGATGTCCTCGAAGGTGATCTGGGCCCGTTCGACGGCGTGCAGCGAGCAGGACAGCGGCTCGGTGAACGCCGCGTGGTGGGCTGGGATGTCGCCGGACACCTTGTGCACCAACGCTTCCGCCGGATAGACCATGTAGCTGGCCATGGCGCCGGGGGTGCGCCGCTTGAATCCGTACAGGTCATGGGGCGCGCACATGTGGTATTGGCCGCGCTTGCAGTAGCGACATTCCCAGCACGGCACGATCTGCTCGGAGACCACGCGATCGCCGATGGCGATGCCCCACCTCATGGCCGCTTCGTCGTCGAGTTCGACCACGCGCCCGGCGAATTCGTGGCCAGGGATCACCATCGTCTCGGCCCATGCCGGCCGGTTCTCGTCGCCCCAGAACTTCGCGGCCCCGTGGTAGCACTTGAGGTCGCTGGCGCAGATGCCGACGGCTTCCACCCGGATCAGCGCCTCGCCCGCCCGCCGCTCCGGAACCGCGACCTCTTCGAGCCGGTAGTCGTGCGGTCCGTGACAGACGACCGCCTGCATCTTCTCCGGGATCTGATCGGTCATCAACGGCTCCTTCGCGTGTGGTTGCGGTCACACTATCCAGCTGCTGCACATTTGTCCAGAACGATTGTTCAGGGAAGTTCTTTTCAGAACAGATGTGCAAGGCCATTTTTTCGATGACATACTGCCCCTATGCCCCGGTCGGCCCAGAACACCCCGGTGAACCAGCTCGGTGATGGTGCTGCTGCCGACGGCGAGGGCAGCCACTTTCCGGCATCGCTGCTGTACACCGCGGCGCGGTTGTACTACGAGGACGATGCGACCCAGGCCGAGGTGGCCGAGCAGCTTGGCACCAGCCGCGCCACCGTGAGCCGGTTGCTGTCCGAGGCGAAACGGCAGGGCATCGTGCGGATCGAGGTGGTGCCCCCCGAGGAGGCACGACCGGGCGACCTCGCCGATCGGCTGGCCCGTGGGCTCAATCTGACGTCGGTGTACCTCAGTCCCCCGCTGCCCGCTCCCGGCGCGGGCCGCA
>JAVRPF010000109.1:0-2955 GCA_032162385.1 Mycobacterium sp. | reverse complement strand
CGCAGGCCGCGGCCAGCGATCGGCTCGACGAACCGGCCACCCCGATGCCCACCACGTACCGGCCGAGCCGCTTGCAGCGCTGCGCCAACGCGATGTAGTCGGAGTCGCCGGCGACGATCACCACGTGGGTCAGGTCGGGCAGCCGGAACATGTCCTCGACCGTGTCGACCGCCAGCCGGATGTCGGCGCCGTTCTTGCCGTACGCCGCGGCGGGGAACAGCTGCACCAGGTCGACGGCGCGCCCCACCAGCTGCCCGCGGTAGGCGGCGTTCAGGTCGGCCGACCAGTCCGCGTAGGCCCGGGTCAGCACCAGCGTGCCGAACGAGGACGCGAAGTCGATGATCGCGCCGACGTCGACCGTCGCCCGGGCCAGGCGATCCGGGTCCAACCCGCCTGTCTTGTCGCGTTGAAACGAATTGCGCCCGTTCACCTGGTCGTAGCGCGAGATCACGATGTTGTCGAAATCGAGGTAGACCGCGACGCGGGTGGCAGCGGGGTCCGTCATGGCTTCAGTCTGTTCCATCGACGTCCCGGGTGAAACGTCACCCCGAGCTCTGCCGGATGCGGGCGCGCCGCACCGCTTCCTCGACCAACCGCTCCGCGACGACGTTGAGCTTGATGTTCTCGGCCTGGCTCATCCGGGCGAGCCGTTCGAACGCCTCCTCCGCGCTGCCACCGGCGCGGCTGCGGATGATGCCGATCGCCTGATCGATGACCGCGCGGGAGCTCAGGGCGCGCTGCAGGCGGTCGGTGCGTTCCTGGGCCGACGCGAGCAGCTGCGCGTTGTAGACCGACACCGCGGCCGTACCGGCGAACTTCGCGCCCAGTCGCACCGCATGCCCGGCGAACGCGTCGCGCCGGCGGGCGTACGCATTGATCGTCCCGATCACCTCGTCGGCGATCAGCAGCGGCAACGCCAGCACCGAGTGCACGCCCATGCGGGCGACGTGGCCGCCGAAGTGCGGCCAACGGTCGTCGCTCCCGATCGACCCGCTGACCGTGGGGCGACGCGACTGCATGCACGTCACACACGGCCCCTCGTCGAGCACCGTGTACTGGAGCGCGTCGATGTCGCGGACGAACTGCGGGGTGGCCGCCCAGGCCTGCGCGCGCGGCGCGCCGCAGCCGGCGTCGACCAGGGCCACCCCGGCGCCGTCGACGCCCGGGATGGCTTGAACCGCGAACTCGGCGACGTCATTGAGCACGTCGAGGATCGCGCGGCCGCCGGCCACGATCCCGGCCACGCCGCTCAGGCCGAGATACAGATCGACCTCGTCGGCTTCGAGTTGCGCAGGCGACAGACCCGCCCCCGGCGGCTCATCCCGGCCAGGTTGAGCGTCGAAGTCCGCCATACGCGTCCCCCTTCTGGGGTGCGACGGCTCCGTCACCGCCCACCAGCCGGGCTCAATTTACTCACCGAAGGAGGATCGCCGCGAGGCGACGCCGTCAAACCTTTCGGTTAGATGACGAGCGGCATGGCGTGGGCCCGCCGCAGCTTGCCCGAGGGGGTCTTGGGGATCATTCCCGGCTCGAGGACGACCACGTTGCGCGGCCGGACGTCCACTTCGGCGACCACTTCGTGCGCCACCTGCCGCTCGATGCGGCGAACC
Organism: Mycobacterium sp.; assembly: GCA_032162385.1. GTDB lineage: Bacteria > Actinomycetota > Actinomycetes > Mycobacteriales > Mycobacteriaceae > Mycobacterium. Next base: position 1,345 of record JAVRPF010000109.1, on the reverse strand, counting down.
TCGGCGGCGTCATCGTGCTCCTTGGACTCCACGGCGACGGCGAAGCTCTCCCGCGATTGCCCCGCATCCAGCCGGACCGCCACCGCGCAGCCCTGCCGGACGCCGGAAACCCGGGCGGCGGCACGTTCGATGTCGGTCGGGTAGACGTTGCGTCCGGCCATGATGATGACGTCCTTGACCCGCCCGCACACCACCACTTCGTCCGTCTCGGTCAGGTAGCCCAGGTCGCCGGTGTCATACCAGCCCTCGTGGTCCTGCGCCCCGATGAAGCCGGCCGCGGTGGTGTAGCCGATGGTGACCGGCTCACCCCGAACCTGGAGGACGCCGACGGCGCGGTGGCCCAGGATGCTGCCGTCCTCGGCCACGACGCGGACCTCCAGGCCCTTGAGCACCCGACCCAGCGACACCAGTCGACGGGTGTTGCCTCTGGTCGCGGGTACGGCACGGTGCAGGACGGCGAGCAGGTCGGCGTCCACCTCGTCGATGACCATGCCTCCGCCGGATTTCGAGAACGACACCGCGACGGTGGTCTCGGCCATGCCGTAGGCAGGCAGGATGGCTTCGGGGCGCAATCCGAACGGCGCGCCCGCGTCGATGAGGTCCTCGACGTCGGCGGGTTCGACCTGCTCGGCGCCCGACAACGCCCACCGCAGACTGGAGAGATCGAACTGGCCTGGTGTGGCCTGCCTGCGCAGCCGCTTGGCGAAGAGTGTGTAGGCGAAGTTGGGCGCGGCCGTCATGGTGCCCTTGTACTTGTCAATGAGCTTGGCCCACAACAAGGTATCGCGCAGGAAGTCCATCGGCGTGACCTTGACCAGCTCCGCGCCGAAGTACATCGGCACGGTCAAGAAGCCCGTCATGCCCATGTCGTGAAAACAGGGCAGCCAGCTGACGATGACGTCGGATTCATGGTCGAACTCCGCCCCGATGAACATCGCCTCGGCGTTGGACACCACGTTGCGATGACTGATCTGCACTGCCTTGGGCGACCCCGTGGAGCCGGACGTCAGCTGCAGCAAGGCAATGTCGTCATCGTCGGTGTCGACGGGATCCGCCGGCGAACCCTGCAGGAGCTGCTCGATGGTCACCACGTTCAGCCCGAGCTGCTTGAGCAGCGGCTCGGCGGGCATGAACGGATCGGAGATGACGACCGCCGTGGCGCCGATCATCTCGATGACCGCGGTGGTCTCGTCGGCCCAGCGTTGCAGGTCGGTGCGCGGGGTCGGCTGGTGCAGCATGGTCAGGCAGGCGCCGCGCATCCAGATGGCCTGCGCGGTCGGGGCGATCTCGACGGGCGCACCGGCCAGCACCGCGACGGCGTCACCGTGTGCGACACCGGCCGCGG
>JAVRPF010000108.1:0-3019 GCA_032162385.1 Mycobacterium sp. | reverse complement strand
GGGCCTGCTCGTCGCCTACGACCAGCAACGAGGCAAGCCTGCCGAGGAAAGGCATGTGGCCGACGAGCGCAAGCGACTGGTGCTCGGTCTCCGCTCGAAGCCACTGCGCGACCGGTACCACCGGGTCATTCGGCGCAAGACCCGGTCGAGCCTCGACGCTCGGCTCCACGCCGATCTCCCTCATCAGCAGCTGCGCAGTCTGCTCTGCGCGCAGCTTTCCGCTGTGCAGGCAGCCGCTGATCCGAACGCCAGCAGCCCGGGCTCTCTTGGCGACACGCTGCACCGCCGCTCGACCGGCATCCGTGAGGGGTCGCTCGGGATCCTCTGTTTCGGTCGTCGCCTTACCGTGCTGCATCAAGTACAGGTCCATGTCGGTCACCTCCGATGGTTCCACCATCATCCCGCGGACGCTTAGTCGTGAAGAGTGCGGAGCATCGGGCGTTGCGCACCGAAGACCGTGGTCTGCGAAACCCGCGACTTCGGCATCGGCCGGCGGTAGTGCCTTGATCGGCCATGGAAGCCATTGTGGCGACAGCGGTGGTGTGAGCTGTGTTCCACCGTTGGCGAGGCGGGTCAGTCGCGCGACCGTAGGCGCCGCAGAAGGGCGACAGCGAGTACCACCACCGCCACCGCCGCGACCACCGGGCCGATCCGCTGCAGGGCCGAGCCCCGCGCATAGCGCATCAGATCGAGCGGCTCAGCCTCCGGCGCCGACTCGCCGACGGACCCGGGTTCTGGTTCCGCGACAGCACCCGGCACCGGCGCGGCGAGTTTGTCCGACAGACAGGCGGCGAACTGCTCGATGATCTTCCCACCGACGTCCGCGATCAAGCCGCGGCCAAACTGCGCGGGCTTTCCGGTGATGGACAGATCCGTGACTACCACACCCGAAGTGCGCTCGCCCTCCTCGGCTAGCGTGAGGGTGACGGTCGCATTCACCGTGCCGTTGCCGCGGGTGTCCTTCGCCGAGGCTTTGAGCACCGCGCGCCGGGCCTGCTCGTCATGCTCGGTGAACGTGCCGGTTCCCTTGTACAGCAACGTGATCGGACCGACCTTGACCTTCACGGTCCCGGTGAACGAATCACCGTCCACCCCGGTGAGAGTCGCACCTGGCACGCACGGTGCCACCCGCTCGGGATCGAGCAGTGCCGGCCACACCACGTCGATCGGGGCCGGGATGGAGAGTTGATGTTCTAGCTGCATGATCAGGCACCGACCGCTGTCGCCACGGCCCGCCGCGTGAGGACTTTCGCAAGGTGGCTGCGGTATTCGGCATCGGCGTTGCCGTCGGACATGGGATCGATGCCCTCAGCCGCGTGCTCTGCCGCCGCCCGGATCAATTCCTCGTCCGCGGCCTGACCAACCAGCGCGTCCTCGACACCCCGGGCGCGAACCGGTACCGACACCATGTTGGTCAACGCGATGCGGGCCTGCCGGATCACCCCGCCGTCGACCTCGACGGTGGCGGCCACCGCAACGATCGACCAGGACTGCGCGACCCGGTGGAACTTCTCGTACCGGGCCGCCCAGTCGGTGTGCTTGGGAATCCTTATCTCGGTGAGGATTTCGTCCGGTTGCAGCGCGGTGGTGAAGTAGTCCACAAAAAACTCCGACGCAGGGATGCTGCGGCGGCCGGACGGGCCCGCGACCGTCAAAGTCGCATCCAGGGCCAGCACGGATGCGGACAAGTCACCGGCCGGATCGGCATGCGCCAGGCTTCCACCCAGCGTGCCGCGGTGCCGAATCTGCGGGTCCGCGACGGTGCGGGTGGCCTCCGCGAGCAGCAGCGCGTGCGTGCTCACCAGCGGATTGCGCAGCAGGTCGTAGTAGGTGGTCATTGCCGCGATCACCAGGTCGCCACCGTCTTCGCGCACACCGCGGAGCTCGTCGATTCGGCCGAGGTCTACAACGGTGGTCGGGGCGGCGAGGCGCAGCCGCAGCACCGGCATCAGACTCTGCCCGCCAGCGATGACCTTGGCGTCCTCTCCGGCCTGCGCGAGTGCCGCCACCGCGTCGTCGACCGTGGCAGGAGCAACGTAGTCGAAAGCCGACGGGATCATTCGGCGCCTCCCTTGGCGGATTGGATGGCGTGCCAGACCCGCATTGGGCTGCACGGCATTTCGATGTCCTTGACGCCGAGATGGCGCACCGCATCGATCACGGCGTTGACCACGGCCGGAGTCGACGCGATCGTGCCTGCCTCGCCGACGCCCTTCACACCAAGCGGGTTGGTGGTGGCTGGCGTTTCCGTTCGTCCGGTGGTGAACGACGGCAGATCGACCGCCGAGGGCACCAGGTACTCGGAGAACGACGCGTTCACCAGGGTGCCCGACTCGTCGTGCACGGCCTCCTCGTACAGCGCCTGCGCGATGCCCTGGGCGAGCCCGCCGTGCACCTGTCCGTCCACGATCAGCGGATTGACAACGTGCCCGATGTCATCGACGCACACATAGGAGCGAATCCGCACGTGCCCGGTTTCGGTGTCGACTTCCGTTGCGCACAGATGTGTTCCGTGCGGGAACGAGAAGTTGTCCGGGTCGTACGTCGCCTCGGAATCCAGGTTGGGTTCCAGACCGTCGGGCAGGTCGTGCGCCGCGAACACGGCGAGCGCGACCTCGGGAAGCGTGACCGCCTTCTCGGTGCCGGTCACGCGGAACCGTCCCCCGGTGAACTCGAGGTCGTCCTCCGCGCATTCCATCAGGTGCGCCGCGATGGGCCTCGCCTTCGCGATCACCTTCTCGGCGGCCTTCACCACCGCGATCCCACCAACCGTCAGCGATCGCGACCCGTAGGTGTCCATGCCGCGCGGCGAGGTCTGGGTGTCGCCATGTAGCACCTCGACGTCGTCGAACGGAACTCCGAGCTGGTCCGCGACGATCTGGCTCCATGCCGTCTCGTGCCCCTGACCGTGCGGCGACGCGCCGGTGACCACCTCGACCTTGCCGGTGGGCAGCATCCGAATCGCCGCATGCTCCCATCCGCCCGCGCCGTAGGCCAGCGCGCCGAGCGTCCGCGACGG
>JAVRPF010000107.1:0-2897 GCA_032162385.1 Mycobacterium sp. | reverse complement strand
ACGACCTGGGCCACACCCCACTGCGCGAGGTCAACGCCGCCCTGCATGCGCCCGGCCTGACGGGCGAGTTCGTCATCGACAACCCCGCGGGCGCACACAACGTGGCGGTGGGCCTGGACGCGGAGGTCAAGGTCACCGTCGCCGGCCACGTCGGTTACTACGCAGCAGGCATGAACCAACACGCCGCAATCACCATCGACGGCAACGCGGGCACCGGGGTCGCGGAGAACATGATGAGCGGCACGGTGTGGGTGAAGGGCAACGCGTCGCAGTCCGCCGGTGCCACCGCCCACGGCGGGCTGCTGACGATCGACGGCAACGCCGCTGCGCGGTGCGGCATTTCGATGAAGGGCGTCGACATCGTCGTCGGCGGCGACGTCGGGCACATGAGCGCGTTCATGGCACAGGCAGGCCGTCTGGTGATACGCGGCAACGCGGGCGATGCCCTTGGCGATTCGATCTACGAGGCCCGCATCTACCTGCGCGGCCAGGCCGCATCGTTGGGCGCCGACTGCGTGGCCAAGGAGATGCGTCTCGAACACCACGAGGAACTAGGCCGGTTGCTGAAGGCCGCCGGGTACGAGGACGACGACACCCACGCATACACCCGGTACGGCTCCGCGCGTAGCCTCTACCACTTCCACGTCGACAATGCTTCGAGCTATTGATGAGCGAAATGGCTGATGCACGAGCGCGACTGGGCCTGCGCGAGTCCGCCACCTTCGACCGGCCCACCATCGCGGCCATTCAGCGCGCCGCCGAGACCGGCATCTACGACATCCGCGGCTGGGGAGCCAAGCGGCCGCTGCCCCACTTCGACGACCTGCTGTTCCTGGGCGCCTCGATGTCGCGCTATCCGCTGGAAGGCTACCGCGAACGCTGCGGAACCGACGTCGTGCTCGGTGACCGCAACGCCAAACATCCTCTGCACCTTGATATTCCGGTGACCATCGCAGGCATGTCATTCGGCGCGCTGTCCGGGCCCGCCAAGGAGGCGCTCGGCCGCGGCGCCAGCGAGGTCGGCACGTCGACCACCACCGGGGACGGCGGCATGACGCCCGAGGAGCGCGGCCAGAGCAAGTACCTGGTGTACCAATACCTGCCGTCGCGCTACGGGATGAACCCCGACGACCTCCGCAAGGCCGACGCCATCGAGGTGGTACTCGGGCAGGGCGCCAAGCCCGGTGGCGGCGGAATGTTATTGGGGCAGAAGATCTCCGAACGCGTCGCCGGAATGCGCACGCTGCCGGAGGGCATCGACCAGCGCTCGGCCTGCAGGCACCCGGACTGGACCGGACCCGACGACCTCACCATCAAGATCAACGAACTCCGCGAGATCACCGACTGGGAGAAGCCGATCTACGTCAAGGTCGGCGCCACCCGGACGTACTACGACGTCAAGCTCGCAGTGCACGCCGGTGCCGACGTGGTGGTGGTCGACGGCATGCAGGGGGGCACCGCCGCCACCCAGGACGTGTTCATCGAGCACGTCGGGATCCCGACGCTGGCCGCCGTCCCGCAGGCGGTGCAGGCGCTGGCCGAGTTGGGTGTGCACCGCAGCGGTGGCAGCGATCGGACTGGGGCGAGCGGAGCGTCGGGAAATAGAGGAGTGCAGCTCATCGTGTCCGGTGGCATCCGCAGCGGGGCCGACGTCGCCAAGGCACTTGCGCTCGGTGCGGACGCCGTGGCCATCGGCACGGCCGCGCTCATCGCGCTGGGCGACAACCACCCGCGTTTCGCCGCCGAGTACGAAAAGCTCGGCAGCGCAGCTGGTTTCTTCGACGACTTCCAGGATGGCACCGACCCGGCGGGGATCACCACCCAGGATCCGGAGTTGGCTTCGCGGTTCGATCCGGTCGATGGTGGTCGCCGTCTGGCCAACTACCTACGGGTGTTGACGATGGAGGCGCAGACCATCGCCAGGGCCTGCGGCAAGGCGCACGTGCGGCATCTGGAGCCCGAGGATCTGGTCGCCGTCACCATCGAAGCCGCGGCGATGGCGCGGGTGCCACTGGCCGGCACCGACTGGATTCCCGGGATGCGGTCGTGACCGAGACGGCAGACGTCGTCATCGTCGGCGGCGGCATCGAGGGCGCGGCTGCGGCGTGGGCGTTGGCACAGCGCGGCGTCACCGACGTCTTCGTCGCCGAACGCAACACCGTCGGCTCGGGAATGACCGGCAAGTCCAGCGGCATCGTCCGGTGCCACTACGGCGTCAGCTCGCTGGCGGCGATGGCGACCGTCGGGCTGGAGGTGTTCGAGAAGGCCGAGGAGATCTTCGGCCATGACATCGGTTTCCGGCAGACCGGCTACGTGGTCGGGGTGGGCGAGCCGAACGTCGGGTCGCTGCGCAAGAGCCTGGCCGCCCAGCGCGCCGTCGGCGTGCAGACCGAGGAGATCGACGCAGGCGAGGTGGCCCGGCTGTGGCCGTTCGCCGACCTGTCGCCGTTCGGCGGCTTCGCGTGGGAGGCCCGCGGCGGGTTCGGCGACGCGTATCAGACCGCGCAGGCCTTCGCGGTGTCGGCCCGGGCGGCCGGGGTGCGGGTCCGGCAGGGCACCGCGATGACCGATCTGCTGCTCGACGGCGACCGGGTGACGGGCGTACGACTGACCGACGGCACCGAGGTGGCGGCGGGCACGGTGGTGGTCGCCACCGGCGTATGGACCCGGGAACTGCTGGCGCGCTACGGAATCGATGTGCCCATCCGCGTGGTCCGCGAGCAGATCGTGATGATCTCCCCCGGCGTCGACATCGGCCCGGTGCCTGTGTTCTCCGATCTGGTGTCGCTGCAATACATCCGCCCGGAGCCGAACGGGGAGGTGCTGTTCGGCAACAGCGACCTGTCCAACGTCGCCGACGCCGACCCCGACGACTACCTCAATCGGGCCACCGAGGA
>JAVRPF010000106.1:0-7706 GCA_032162385.1 Mycobacterium sp. | reverse complement strand
TGAGCCCCGGTGAGCTCGATCGCATGTCAGTCACGACTGGATACCTGCTTTCTTCGAGTATTCGTACTCGCCATTCATGTCCACCGACAGTAACCAACCCGAGGCACCGCGCACTTCCTCAAACCCCGCGCGTTCGCTCACAGCGTCACTTGTCGTCGTCGTCTGCACCCTCGGCGTCAACGTCCTCGGCATCCTCGACGTCGCCGTCGATCGTCTCCGCGTCGATCTCGTCGATGCCCTCCGCGGAGGCGGGCGGGCCGAAGAATTCTTCCGTGTCGACCTCGTTGCCGTCGGTGTCCTTGACGGTCGCGCCGTGCACGACGGCGGCGATGGTCAGGCCCCGCCGCACGTCGGCGAACATCGCAGGCAGCTGGTTGTTCTGCTGGAGCACCTGCAGCAGCTGCTGCGGTTCGATCCCGTACTGCCGCGACATCAGCACCAGCCGCTCGGTGAGGTCGTTCTGTCCGACCTGAACTTCGAGTTGGTCGGCGACGGCGTCCATGAGCAGCTGGGTCTTGACGGCCTTCTCCGCGTTGTTGCGGTTGTCGGCGTCGAACTCCTCGCGGCTGCTGCCTTCCTTCTCCAACCCCTCGACGAACTTGGCCTCGTCGTGGTCGAGACCGTGGATCGCGTTGTGCAGAGTGTCGTCGACCTGCGCCTGCACGATGGCCTCTGGCAGCGGTACCTCGACCTCGTCGAGCAGCGTCTCCAGCGCCTTGTCACGGATCTGCTCGGCCTGATTGATCAGCTTCACCCTCTTCACCTGCTCGACGAGGCTCTCCTTGAGCTCCTCGATGGTGTCGAATTCACTTGCCAGCTGGGCGAATTCGTCATCGGGCTCGGGCAGCTCGCGCTCCTTGACCGACTTGACGGTGACGGTCACCTGAGCTTCCTGACCGGCGTGCTCGCCTGCGACCAGCGTGGTGGTGAACACCTTGCTCTCCTCGGCCTTCAGGCCCTTGATGGCGTCGTCGAGACCCTCGATGAGCTGACCGGAGCCGACCTCGTGGGACAGTCCCTCGGTCTTGGCCTCCGGCACGTCCTCGCCGTCGGCGGTGGCCGACAGGTCGATCGAGACGAAGTCGCCGTCCTGCGCCCCGCGCTCGACACCGGTCAGCGTGCCGAACCGCGCCCGCAGGTTCTCCAGTTCGGTGCCGACCTCGTCGTCGTTCACCTCGATCGGGTCGACGGTGATGGTCAGCGCCGTCAGGTCGGGCAGCGTGATCTCGGGCCGGATGTCGACCTCCGCGACGAAGACCAGGTCCTCGCCGTACTCCTTCTTGGTGACCTCGATCTCCGGCTGCCCGATGGGCTGCAGTTCGGAGCTGGCCACCGCTTCGCTGTAGCGGCCCGGCACGGCCTCGCCGACCACCTGGTCGAGCATGGCCTGCTTGTCGATGCGCGACTCGAGCAGCTTCACGGGCACCTTGCCCGGGCGGAAGCCCGGCATGCGGATCTGCTTGGCCATCTCCTTGAATGCCTGGTCGAAGTCTGGCTGGAGTTCCGAGAAGGGCACCTCCACGTTGATGCGCACCCGGGTGGGGCTCAACTTCTCGACGGTGCTCTTCACGCTGTTGCTCCTTGCATGTCTGTCTGAATGTCGGTCCGTGTCGGGGTGACAGGATTTGAACCTGCGGCCTTCCGCTCCCAAAGCGGATGCGCTACCAAGCTGCGCTACACCCCGTGCCTCGCTGCGGTCGAGATACTACGGGCTCAGCGCGCGACGCATTCAATTGGATTTGCTTACGTCGGCGCCGGTACAGTCTTCGATGCAGTGCACGCGGGCGTAGCTCAATGGTAGAGCCCTAGTCTTCCAAACTAGCTACGCGGGTTCGATTCCCGTCGCCCGCTCCATCGACAGCGCAGGTAAGGCCGTATCCCCAGGTTGCCGCCCCGTTCGGGGCGGTGCCGTGATCCCGTGTCGCGAGCGCTTTGCGCCGCGCAGAAGTGCCAGACCACCGCCGCACAGCCGACTCGACCTCGGACGTGAGGCGGTGTTCGTGGCGAGTGGCCGAAGTTCGCCAAGGCGTGCACCGCAGAGTTTGCGTGAACCGGTCACCACGGCACCAGCGACGAACTCACGCCAACCAAGGAGCACACCATGAAGACCACACTCACCGACGCGATCACCGGCCGGCCCACCCGCGCCCCGTGCCGCCGCAGCATCCGCACCCTGACCACCGACGAACTGCGCGGTGTCCACGGCGGCAACACTTCGCCCACCGCCGCGACGACCGACGGCCCGACCGGTACCTCCACCAACCGCCAGGATGGCACCATTACCCCCGGTACCTCCATGATCAAGCGGGCACCGCAGTTGCCGTCGCAGTGAAGACGGCGCGGTAACCGGCTGCGCCCACCGAATCCAGCACCGAGGCCGGCCCGTGTCGGGGTGCGGCGACTCGGGCAGACCCACGTGGCCGCCCGCGCTCGCTACTTCAGAAAGACTTCCCTGCCGGTGGGGTAACCGCCTCCGGTGGTGGTGACGTGGACGTGGTCGTAGTGGCCGGCCCCACTGCTCTGCGGGCCGGCGGGCGTGTAGTAGGTGCCACGCCAAATTGCGTCTTGGATCCCGAATCGAGTCGCGTTCTTCAGCACGAACGCGACGATCTCGTTGCCGAGCGCGATGCCCTCGGCGGTGCCGGGGTTGGGGATGATCACGTCGAGCGCCAAACCGTCGGGATGCCACCTCAGCGCATCCGGTCGAACGCCACCGATCTGGTGAATCTCCGGGAACGCCGCGCTGATACTGCGAGCGGTCAAGATGGTCCTTACCTGCAGTCCCCGCTCTGGAGCGATCCCAACGGGCAACGAGCGCGGGATGTCCACGACCCGCCACCTCGATGCCGAAACCAACTGGCCGGGAGCGGAACTCGACACCAACTGGACACCAGCAGGTGGCGACGACAGTGCGGCCGGCCGTGCTGCCACGATCTCCATGCAGCACGGCGCACCCTCGTCGGCGACGGGGTCGGCGGCGCCGCCGGCAGCGACTGAATAGTCAACTCCCGCGGCCGCGAGCAGTACGGCGGTCGGGACGATCCAAGCAGCCATGACTATCGGCGACTTGCGTCGTCTGCTGGCTAATTGGTGTCTCGCCACAGCAAGCACCGTAGTTATCGAATCGTTATATGTACAACAATCGCGAAGATCCAATGGTGACGTGCGGATCGTTTGGGACGACGAGTCGTCCGTACCGCCTGCGAATTTCGGTACTCGGCGGGCAGCAGTCGGCGCTAGATCACCACTCGCAGGCAATACCGTCTTGGTCGCGATCCCCACCGTCCCAGTAATCGGAGTCGCCCTGAGGAATGTCCCCGCGGCCGTCCTTATGCGCCGCGGTGCAGTTGCGGTACGGGCCACCTGCTTCCGCAGCCGGCGCAACGCCGACTGCTAGTCCGACAGTGGCTACCGCAACAATGAGAGCACGAATAATCATCAGGTCAAACCGATCTTGAGGGTGCTCCCGCAAATTCGGATGCGCGGACTGTAGCTAACATCTACAAAGATCGTCGCGCTTTGTTGAAGATTCCCGCACTCTGGGCTTCCGAACCCTGCCGTACCCCGATTGCTTCGTTTGCGCGACCTCGGTCCGCACCGTGGACGACTTCTTGCCCGCCTCTGCCATCCGCGCCACAAGTCGCCGTTGTGTTCCCGCGGGCGTCAATCACCGCGAATCCGTACGCTCCGCGAACGTGAACCCTCAGACTCCGGGGGTGACACACGTTACGCACGTCTCGGGGGGCGACATGGCAGTAGAGGACGTCAGGGCCGAGGGCCAGGGCGGTGCCGAGCAGTCCGAAGGTGCAGACGCGGCAGCGTGGGCTGACGACCGACCGGTGGGCACGGTCCGGACTGCCGTGGTGATCGTGCACGGCATGGGCGAGCAACGACCGATGGACACCCTCGACGGGTTCGTGAAGACGGCACTCCATCCGCTGAGCGACTTGTATCCGACGACGTCGCGGAAGTGGGATTACTACTACTCGCGCCCCGCCGAGATCACCGGTTCGTATGAAGCCCGCCGCTACATCTCGCGGCCGCTGACCGACAAGGCGTCGCCCGAACCCAAACAGGGCCAAGCCGAGATCTACGAATACCACTGGTCATACCTGATGACCGGCAACAAGTTCGCCGACCTGGGGCCGACCACGCTGCGGCTGTTCCTTCGCCGACCCAGAAACGTCCCCGACCCCCTGTTCGGGATCTGGCGCGTCGTGTGGATCGCGCTCCTGGCGATCCCCGTGGCCATGGCCGCACTGTTCGTCGGCGGGCACTTGCTCGACAAGGACGTTCCGTGGTGGATCCTCGGGGCGGTCAGCAGTGTGGTCGTGTTGCTCTTCTGGCTCGGCGTGCTCCGCTTTCTGGTGAGGGCGGTGGTGAAGAGCATCACGGCCTCGTTCGTCGACGTCGCCCGCTACCTCGACACGGCGCCGCACTCCTACGCGGCGCGGCGCGCCATCCGTGGAGGTCTGGTCGACCTCTTGCACGCGCTGCACGACGAGGGTCGGTACTCACGCATCGTCGTGGTGGCGCACAGTCTCGGCGCCTACATCGCCTACGACGCGCTGACCTCGTTCTGGGCGGAGGTGCACCAACTGCACGCGGAGCGGCCGGAACACGGGACGCCGCTGCCGATCAAGCTCGCATCCCTGGGCGACCTCGAGAAGGCCGCCGACGAGCTCATCGCAAACGGTGACGACAAGGCGCTCGACAAGTTCCAGGATTTGCAGTTCACCCTGTGGCAGGATCTGCGGCGGCAGGGAAACCCTTGGCGCATCACTGATTTCGTGTCAGTGGGCACTCCAATGGCCCTGGCCGACATACTCGTCACCCGCCCCAAGCTCTTCAGCGGATTGAAGAAGGTGGACCGCAGGCGCCGACGCGAACTGTTCGACGGGCTGGTCCGTCGCGGCGCGCTGGTCACATGCCCGCCACGGCCGGAGACATTGCCGGTCGAGGGCGATGGGCAGCGTCGAGCGAACTACGGATACAAGGGCGACGGGATCCGGCAGGTGCTCGGCTCGCAGTCGCCGTTCGCCGTCACGCGCTGGACGAACCTGTGGTTTCCCGTGATTCGGGGCGAACTGAAGGGCGATTGGTTCGGCGGCCCACTGAGGCCGTTGTTCGGCCAAGGCATCCGCGACATCGAGGTGCAAGGCAACAAGCCCGCACGGTTCAAGCGCGGAACTGCACACACCGAATACTTCAAGCACCCCGACGAGGGCGGCGACTGCGACGCGGCCGGGCACATCCGCAAGGCGCTGGCGTTGCAAACCCACGAGGTCCTCGCGCCTCTGTTGACGGCACCACCCGCGCGCTGAGCGGGCGGGTCGCCGGGTTAGTTGACGTTGCCGTCCCCACCGGGTCGCCGGTATTGCCGGGACGGCGACGTCAGCGCCACCCGCACGATCCACTCCGGCGGCGGGTCGGTCCTCGTGATGTTCGAGACCGGATTCGCCGTCTTCCTGTAGGTACGCTGGACGCCATGAACGGCTTCTTGCTAGTGCTCATCATTGTCGTCGTCGCCGCGATCGGGTTCGCGGTCTACGCCACGTCCAAGGCGTCGGGCAACCGCAATGCATCGTCGCTGGCCGATGCGAAGGCCGATGCGCGGCGGCTGATCGAGCGACTCGGCGGCCAGGTGATCAACCTGACCGGCACCGACGACGCCTCCAAGCAGGCGCTGGCCGACGCGTCGGAGCGCTACACCGCGGCGGGCTCACAGATCGACCAGGCGACCACGGCCAAGCAGGCGCTGCTGGCCAAGGAAAGCGCGATTGAGGGGCTCTACTACGTCCGCGCCGCCCGCGTCGCAATGGGCATGGATCCCGGACCCGAACTCGAGTCGCTGAGCGGCCAGAAGACCGCAGGCGCCGTGACCGAGGATCGTCGAATTCAATTCGAGGGCCGCGACATCGAGGCGTCACCCGGTCCGTCGGAACGCACACCGAACTACTACCCAGGCGGCCGCGTCGCCGGGCGGCCGGTTCCCGCGGGCTGGTACTCCGAGCCGTGGTGGAAGCCCGCCCTGGTGGCCGGTGCGTGGGGTCTGGGCTCGGCGCTGTTGTTCAGCTCGTTGTTCTCCGGCATGGGCGGCGTCGGCTATGACGCACAGGGCTTCGAGAACGGGTACGGCGACGGCTTCCAGGACGGTATGGACCAGGGCCAACTCGACAGTGCCGGCCAGGACGGCAGCGGTTGGGGTGACGGCGGCGGCGGCGATGGCAGCGGCTGGGGTGGCGGCGGCGACAGCGGAGGCGGCGGCTGGGACTTCGGCGGCGGGGGCGACTTCGGTGGCGGCGATTTCGGCGGCGGGGACTTCGGCGGGTTCTGACCGTCGGAAACTGGTTCCGAGAAAACTGTCGCGATTGGGGCCGCTCGTTTCTCTTAGTTGGTGAAGGCGGCTCACCGGGGCCGCACTGACCCCATGGAGATCCCGATGACCACGAACTACGTCTCCCCGAACATCCGTCCCGACGCCCCGACCATCCACCGCCCGCAGATGACGTTCGTCCCCCAAGCAGGCCCGGTGCCTCCTCCGGCCAGTTCAGCGTCGTCGACCTGGAAGGCGGGATGGGTCGTGAGCGGCCTCGCGGCGGTCGTGTCCGTTGCCGCCCTGAGTGTGGTGGGCGCGTTCGCGTTCAACGCGGTGACCCAATCCGACCCCGCCCCAGCCGCATCGGTGTCAAGCCCGGCCGGGCCAGCCGGCGGCGTCGCCGTTCCGGCGCCCGCCCCGGTCGTGCCGGCGCCCGTCGTCACCGCACACCCGGCCATGCCCGCCCCGGTCCCAGTCGCCGGTGCCCCGCGAGTCGTCGTTGTTCCCGGCCCAGCCGCCGCTCCCGCAGCCCAAGATGACCCGATCGTGACCCCGCCGAACCCGATCACGCCGCCGAAGCCCCCGCTCGGCATCGGCACCTGCGACCTCGTGGCATGCGACCCGGTCCCACCGCAGAGCCCGAACCCGTTGCCCAAATGCGGCGATTTCGTGGCCTGTGACCCGGCTCCACCGCAGAGCCCCAACCCACTGCCCAAATGCGGCGATTTCGTCGCGTGCACGCCGATTCCGTCGCGCCCCTGACCGCGGCGTCTAGAGGCGGCTCTCCAGCCGGGCCGACACCCCGGCCTCCTGCAGGTCGAGCCGCTCCAGCATGGCCCGCGCGGCCTCGTCCTCGATGCGACCGTCGTCGCGTTCGGCGATGAGCGCGGCCCGCTGCGCGGCCAGCACGTCGCGGTACAGCGCCGCGAACACCTCCGCCCGCGGCGTGTGCGCCTCCGGGTCGGGCATCTCGTCGGCATCCTGCGAGTGCCGCGCGATGGTGTTGCGGATCTCGGTGAGAATGCGCGGGTCGAGGCCGTCGGGCGGGTTGGCCCGGAACTCGGCCAACACCTCGTCGGCGGCGTCGTGCACGACGCGCTCCGCCTTCAGCGTCTCCTCGCGTTCGGAGGCACTGTCGTCGGTGGAGAGGTGCAGGCGACTGATCAGCAGTGGCAGCGTCCAGCCCTGGATCAGTAGCGTGCCGACGCTGACGACGAAGGCGATGGCCTGAATCGTCGCCCGCTCCGGGAACGGCTCGCCGTCCACCGTGGTCGCCGGGATCGCGGCGGCAGCAGCGAGCGTGACCACCCCCCGCATACCGGTCCACGACACCACGACGTTCTCCTGCCAGGTCAACGACCGGCGGTCGATGAGCGCGCGCCACTTC
>JAVRPF010000105.1:0-5870 GCA_032162385.1 Mycobacterium sp. | reverse complement strand
GGCGAGACGCGAAAAATGCTTTGGCGGGCGCTTGACGGCACGACGTTGGAGTCGGTGCTCATGCGCTACCCGCAACGCAACACGGTCTGTATCTCGTCGCAGGCCGGCTGTGGCATGGCGTGCCCGTTCTGCGCGACGGGACAGGGCGGCCTGACCCGCAACCTGTCGACGGCGGAGATCCTCGAACAGGTCCGCGCCGCTGCAGTGGAGTTACGGGATCGCGACCACGGTCGCTTGTCCAACATCGTGTTCATGGGCATGGGCGAGCCGCTGGCCAACTACAACCGGGTGCTCGCCGCGGTGCAGCGCATCATCGCCGCCCCGCCACACGGCTTCGGCATCTCGGCGCGCTCGGTCACCGTGTCGACGGTGGGCCTGGCTCCGGCCATCCGCAAACTGGCCGACGAGCGTCTCGGCGTCACGCTCGCGTTGTCGCTGCACGCGCCCGACGACGAGTTGCGCGACACCCTGGTGCCGGTAAACAACCGGTGGAACGTGGGTGAAGCGCTCGACGCCGCACGGTATTACGCCGACGTGACCGGCAGGCGGGTGTCGATCGAGTACGCGCTGATCCGCGACGTGAACGATCAGCCGTGGCGCGGTGACCTGCTCGGCAAGAGGTTGCACGGTGCGCTCGGGCCACTCGTCCACGTCAACGTCATCCCGCTCAACCCCACCCCGGGCAGCCAGTGGGACGCCAGCCCCAAGCCGGCCGAACGCGAGTTCGTCAAGCGGGTCCGCGAGCGCGGCGTGTCATGCACCGTGCGCGATACCAGAGGCCGCGAAATCGCTGCGGCCTGTGGTCAATTGGCCGCCGAGGGCTGAGGGCTGAGCGCCGCCGGTCACTCGGGCATGCCAATGGTCTTGCCCTCCAGGTACTCCCGGTAGCCCTCGTCACCGTTGCGGCGGCCCAGACCGCTCTGCTTGGTGCCGCCGAACGGGCTGGTGATGCCGAAGTGCGACTTGCCGTTGATGGTGACGTTGCCGGTGCGCATGCGCTTGACCACCCCGAGGGCGCGGTCGACGTCACCGCTGGAGACCTCGCCGGACAGTCCGTAGATGGAGTTGTTGGCGATCGCGACCGCGTCGTCCTCGGTGTCGTACGGGATGACGGTGAGCACTGGACCGAAGATCTCCTCCTGGGCCACTTGGGTGTCGGGGTCGACGTCGGCCAGCAGGGTGGGTGCCACGTAGTAGCCGGTAGGCAGGTTTTCCGGAATGCCGCCGCCGGTGACCAACCGGGCGCCGGAGTCGATGCCGGAGCGGATCAGGCCCAGCACCTTCTCGCGTTGGGTCGCGCTGATCTGGGGGCCCTGCATGTTGCCAGGCGTCCACGGATCACCGACCGGGAAGCTCTCCATGCTGGCCTTGAGTATCTCGATGCCTTCGTCATAGCGACTGCGCGGCAACAGGATCCGCGACGGCAGGATGCAGGACTGGCCGGACATGACGCACGCCATCATGGCGGCAAGGGGCAGGGCCGAATTGAAGTCGGCGTCGTCGAGCACGATGTGGGCGGATTTGCCGCCCAACTCCAGCAGCGTCTTCTTCACCGTCGGCGCGCCTGCGGCCAGGATTGCCCGCCCCGTGGCCGTCGACCCCGTGAACGTAATCATGTCCACCCGCGGGTCGGCCGACAGGGCGGCACCGACCTCGTTCGCGTTGGACACCACGACGTTGAGCACCCCGGCGGGGATGTCGGTCTCCTCGGCCACGATGCGGCCGTACTCACTGCCCGACCACGGGGTGAGCTGCGCGGGCTTGAGCACCACGGTGTTGCCTGCCATCAGCGCAGGCACCGTTTCGGCGATGTTGAGGTAGAACGGCACGTTCCACGGCGTGATCGCCCCGACCACACCGATCGGCTCGTAGTGGATCTTGCGCCGTGCCGGGCCCATCGGGGTGTCGTGCATGCCGGTGTCGACCAGGTACTCGAACCGGTTGCCGTGCTCGGCCCAGTGCTTGACCTCCTCGATCGGGCTTTCGATCTGAGAACCCGAGACCGTGACCGGGCAGCCGACCTCGGTGATCATGACCCGCCGCAGCCGCTCCTTGTCGCGGTCCAGCGCCCGGTGCAGCTGGCTCAGGCAGTGGTAGCGGAAGTCCAGGTCGCGCGACCAATCGGTCTCGTCGAAGGCGCGCCGCGCCGCGCCGACCGCGCGCCGCATGTCCTCGACGGTGCCGTCGGTGGCCTGACCAGCCAACTCCTCGCTGGCCGGATGGATCACGTCGAACTTGGCTCCGCTGTCGGTGTAGCGCAGCTCGCCGTCGATCAACATCCGCTCGTCGCCGGCCAACACCCCGGTATCGCTATGCACGTTCGTCATGTTGATAGCTTTACAAACTATCGTCAAAGTGTCAGGCGATTGAGCGCCAGGACATGGTGGAACGGACTCAGTCGCCTTCCACGGCGCCCTTGATGCCGACCGCGTGCCGGAGCTGAGCCAGGAACTGCTCGGTGTCGTCACTGCGCACGATGTAGTGCGATACGGCGACCCGGATGGCGGTGGCCGCCTTCACCGAACGGTTGGATCCCTGCAGCAGTCGCTCCAGGCGGGTACGCATCACCGGGATCACCAACGTCAGTTGCCTGATCACCACCTCGGGCTCGATGTCGATCACCCGGACGCCTGAGTAGGACTGCTGATAGGAGACGATGAAACGCAGTGCGGCGTCGAGTTTTTCAGTGCCGCGAAGCCCGGCGGTGGCCTTGCTGACCCCGGAGTCGAATAGGTCGCGCTCGTAGTGGCCGAACGCGTCGAGGAGTTCCTCCTTCGACGCGAACCAGCGGTACAGCGTCGGGCGGGACACGCCGGCCTGCATCGCGACCTCGGAGAGGCTCAGTTTGGTCTGGCCGTTGCGCGCGAGGACCTCGGTGGTGGCCGCCAGGATCCGCCGTCGGGTCGAGGTGTCATCACCCGACGCCGCAGCGGCGTGCTCGATGGTCATCGGTTCACCCACTCCCAGCCCTTGGCGTGAGCTGATCGTAAGTCCTGACCCCGGTCGACATGGGGAGGACGCCGGAAGGTTACCAATGCGTCGCCGATCGTAAGGTACCCGGAGGCTGCGAGCGCGGCCGATGGCGCAATCGCGCACCGACTGGGAGGTGGACCGTGCCCGGACCGCTGACGGGAATCAAGGTCGTCGAATTGGGCGTATGGGTGGCTGCGCCTGCCGCCGGCGGCATCCTCGCCGACTGGGGTGCCGACGTGGTCAAGATCGAGCCACCCGCCGGCGATCCGGCCCGGATGTTCGGCCGGATGTTGCAGATCGAGTCGGGCGCGAACCCGCCGTTCGAGATGGACAACCGGTCCAAGCGCAGCATCGTGCTCGATCTGAGCACTGGCGACGGCCTGCGGGTGACATTCGACTTGTTGGCGGAGGCCGACGTGTTCGTGACCAACGTGCGGCCCGCCGCGCTGCAGCGGCTCGGGCTGGACTTCGACGCGGTGGCGGCCCGCAACCCCCGTCTGGTGTACGGGCTGATCACCGGGTACGGCATGGCAGGCCCGGATGCCGACCGCGCCGCGTACGACGTCGCCGCGTTCTGGGCCCGCGCCGGTCTGGCCGACCTGCTCACCCGCCCTGGCGATACGCCGCCGTTCCAACGCGGAGGGATGGGGGACCACTCGGTGGGCATGACCCTGGCCGGCGCCGTGTGCGCCGGATTGATCTCGCGCCAGCAGACCGGAACCGGCCAACTGGTCTCGACGTCGTTGTATCGCCAGGGTGCATACACGGTGAGCTTCGACCTCAACACGCTGCTGCTGACGGGCCAACAGGTGGCGATCGGGCAGCGCGAGTCGATGGGCAATCCGTGCATGAACAACTATGCCGCCGGTGACGGCCGACGGTTCTGGATCGTCGGACTTCAGGGTGACCGCCACTGGCCGGCGCTCTGCCGCGCCGTCGGGCGCACCGACTGGCTCGACGATGCCCGATTCGCCCGTGCGCGCGACCGCGCCGCCAACGCGTCGACGCTCATCGCCGAGCTGGATGCGCTGTTCGCGACGAAGCCGCTCGACGAGTGGGCCGAGGTGTTCGCCGTCGAACCCGACTTCTTCTGGGCACCGGTCAACTCGATCTCCGACGTGTTGGCCGACGACCAGTTCCACGCCGCGGGCGGCGTGGTCTACGTCCCGGACGGTGAGTCCACCCAGCCGATGGTGGCCACTCCCGCCGACTTCGGCGGCACACCGTGGGAACCGCGCTCGGGTGCGCCGGCCCTTGGTGAGCACACCGAGGAGATCCTCGCCGAGCTCGCGAACCGGCGACGATCGGATTGAGTGATCGCGCAACGGATTACGGGTCGGTCGGCTGCGGGTGCGTGATCCCGGCGGCATGCCGGAGTTGGGCCAGGAACTGATCGCGGTCATCGCTGCGGATCAGGTAGTGCGAAATCGCCACGCGAACAACGGTCGCCGCGGCTTCGACGCCGTCGGGTCCCGGGATCAGGCGCTCGAACTGTTCGCGCAGCGGTGGGATCACCCGCGACAGTCGCTTGATCACGTGCCTCGGCTCGATGTAGACCATGCGCAGGCCCGGGTAGGACAGCTGAAACTCGACGATGGTCCGCAGCGCGGCGTCGAGCAGCTCCTCGGGGGGCAGGCCGGCAGACGCCTTGGCGACGGCGAGTTCGTAGGCCCGCCGCTCCCACACCACGAAGGCATCCATCAGCTCCCGCTTGGACCCGAACCAGCGGTAGACGGTGGGACGTGACACGCCTGCCTGGGCGGCAACCTCGGACAGGCTGAGCGTGGTCATGCCGTTGCGGCCGAGCACCTCTGCGTGGCAGCGAGTATTCGCTCACGGGTCGAGGGGTCGGCCTCGGCGGTGGGTTGCGTTTCGCCATGCAACGGTTGCTGACAGCTTTACAAATTATTGCTCGAGTGTCACGCTGATTCGGTCATTCCGGTCCGGTCGGCGAATCAGGAGGAGGCGCGTAGTGACGGTTGGGAGCTCGGCTTCGGAGGGCAGGAGCGAAGCGACCCGGAAAGCAGGACAGAAACGCGAGTACAGCTCCTTCGACGTCACCTCCCACGCCTTCTGGAGACAGCCGTTCGCCGAGCGCGACCGCACGTTCGCGCAGCTGCGACGGGCCGACGGGCTCACCTGGCACGAGCCGCTGCCGTCGCTGTTCGATCTGGAGGAGCCGGGTTTCTGGGCCCTGACCCGTCGTGCCGACATCGCCTTCGTCAGCACGCACCCGGAGCTGTTCACCTCCATGCAGGGCGTTGCTCTGGACCCGATGCCCGCCGAGGTGCAGCGGTTCGCGTCCTTCTTCCTGACCATGGATCCACCGCAACACACGGTGTACCGCCGGTTGATCAGCTCGGCGTTCACCCCGCGCAACGTCCGGCGAATCGAGGAGCAGATCTACGACACCGCGGTCAAGGTCGTCGACGACCTGATCGGCGCGGGTGAGATCGACTTCGTCTCAGCGTGTTCCGCGGATACCGATGCTGACCATCATGGACGTGCTCGGGGTTCCGCCGTCGGAGCAGCCAGCGGTGGCGACCGCGGCGGAGAAGCTGTTCGGAATGAGCGACGACGAGTACAGCACGCTCGAGGAGCGGGCGTCCGACACCATCAACGAGATCATGCTGCTGAGATCGGCTCGTTCCTGATCCTGCTGGCGTCGGCTGGCAACGACACCACCAAGCAGGCGACGTCGCACGCGATGCTGGCCCTGGTGGCCCACCCCGAGCAGCGGGACTGGCTGATGGAGGACTTCGAGGACCGCATCGGTACGGCCGTCGAGGAGTTCGTCCGCTGGTCGTCGCCCGTGCTGCAGTTCGCGCGTTTCGCCACCGAGGACACCGAGCTCGCGGGACAGAAGATCATGGCGGGCGACAAGGTCGGACTGTTCT
>JAVRPF010000104.1:0-8480 GCA_032162385.1 Mycobacterium sp. | reverse complement strand
GTCCGACCACCTTGCTGTTCCAGCCGTATCCGCCCTGCAACAGATAGCCGCCGAGGCGAATGCCTTCGCAATGGCCCGAAGGGAAGAAGAGCCCTTGTGAGTCGAGTTCGGTCGCGAAGACGCTGGCAATCTTGCCCGGCCCGGCTTCGGCGGTCATCCGTTCCGTGTCGACGGTGCAGTGATCGAGGCGGCTGACGTCGAGCAGCAAACCGCCGTCGCGCAGATGACTGGCCGCCCAGCTGTGCCCTCCCGAACGAACGCCGACCTTGTAGCCGTTGGCACGGGCATAGCGGAGCGCTGCGACCACGTCGTCGGTGTCGTGAGCTTGCACGATCACGTCGGGAAAGCGGTCCGGTAAAAGGCCATTCCACACCGTCGCCCGACGGGCCGTCTCGTATCCCTCCGCGCCGCGGAAGTAGTACTTTTCGACGGAAAGCAAAACCATTGCGTCCCCTTGATTTCGCACAGCGGCGTTGGCCGCCGTTCGGATGGACATCGGCACTCTTTGTTGACTGCGCCGCCTCGGTGACTGCGCTAAGGATGGCTTTGCGGCGATACCGCCGCAGCGACTAGATGCATTGCGCCCATTGGCAACTTCTTTCCGAGATCCGGCCTAAACCGCCGACTGCCAGTGACACGACTCGTGAGTACCTATCGTTCATCGGGAGTGGTCGACGTCACAGGCTGCACCTCAAGCAGCGCATCGCGCGTCGGCCGAAACCCACTTGTATCGTGGCGATTTAGTCGATCGGCATCGTCGAGTCTGGGTTTCAACTGTTGTTGTGCTGCGCATCGCCTGGGATTCTGGCTGTTCCCAGTCGAGACGAAATGACAGCCCTCAATGCGACATTCGCAGGCGAGAGGCGTTTGCAGACCGCGGCCTCCTCAGAAACGACCGACGGACGACGTCAGTCGGCGACTCGCACAGTCAGTGAGTCGGCGGTGGTGGAGGACGTCGTCGCCAGGTGGGCGGCGATCTCACGGGCCAGGGGCGTGGCGGCGAGGCGGATTGCACGCAGTGGGCCATTGGGAGGAATGCCGTAGCCGATCGCGAACATTCCATCGCCGATGTGCGAGGCGAACCCGCCGCGCGGTTTGCCGTGTTCGTCAAGGACGCCGAGGTGGCCGACCAAACCGTCGAGATCCAGGCTGAAGCCGGTGGCGGCGATGATCACCGCAGCCGGTATGCAGTTGCCGTCGGCGAGGATCACCCGATCGGGTTCGACCGCTTCGACAGCGGCGACGACCTCTACGCGGCCGGCTCGCACGGCGTCGATGAGCTCATCGGCCAGCGTGGGGATGCGGCCTGTCTGTTCCACCGTCGCCTTGAGCCCGAGCGGCGGTTGGTTGAAGCCGTAGGCCGACAGGTCACCCCACATCAGGCGTTCGGAGAGCCCGATGATCGGATCGACAGCGCTCGCGGGCGCCCAGGCAAAGAGCTCGAGGAAGATGTCCGACGGAAACCCTGCCATGGCCCGCCGGACGAGATGCGGCGGTGTGCGGACCGCAAGCCAGATCCGGCGCGCGCCGTGGTTGGCGAGCTGGACGGCGATGTCGGCGGCCGAATTGCCGGCGCCGACAACGAGGACGTCGCGGTCGCGGAACGGCCAGGCGTTTCTGAAACTGCCAGAGTGGACGAATTCGCCTGTGAAGTGACTCAGGCCTGGCCATCCAGGGATTGTGGGCGTGCGGTAGTTGCCCGTGGCGAGGACGATTGCCCGCGTTCGGATTTCACCTGACGACGTGTCGAGTCGCCAGCCGCCCGTCGCGCGGTCAATGGTGTTGACCTCACAGCCCAGCTCGACCGTGATGTTCTGCCGCCGCACGTAGTCGTCGAAATAGCGAACCATGTCCTCGCGGGTTGGCCAACGGCCGGCGGTCAAGGGAATCCGCTGCCCGGGCAGATGCGAAAGGAACCCGGTGGTGTTGAGGCGGAAGTTGTCATAGCGCGTGCGCCACGAAATGGCCGGCGCCGCTGCACGGTCGATAACGAGCGTATTGATGCCGTGCTGATGCTCGAGCTGACGGGCGAGAGCGAGACCGGCGGGGCCCGCCCCGATGACAACGGCGTCGCGGCTGTCCTGGACCTGCGTGGTCATAGGGGATCTCCCCCTCTCTTTTCGTCGGCGAGAACCACCGGTTGAGGCAACAGGGAACCGATCTTGTCGATGCCGCGAAGCAACGTGAGCGCGGTCTGCACGCCGTCGGAGAACCGGGCAGTCTGGCGGACCGGTGCGTCATGGTCCACGGCGACGTCGACGTGCGGACATCCCAAGTACCTGGCGAGTGCCCGTTGCAGCCCGGGCGGCATCCGCCGGTCATCGGTGAGCACCATGACAGCGCACGGTATCCGCGGCGGAGGTGTGTTGCGCACATCGAATCGCGTCAACTGCCGCGCGGCGCGCCACAGCTGGGCCGGCCCGACATCGGCAGTGCGGGCGGCGCTCATGATTTCACGCCCTCGTACACCTGCGGCGTGAGCGAGCAATTCGCGGCGGCCAACCGCTGCCGAGAGCGCTCCGACGGCAGCTGCCACCGTCAACCCGCTCCGGACGTACCGGTCGTTCCAGCAGGCGCCCGCACCGCTGAGTACCAGACCGGCAAAGCTGGTCGGCTCACGCTGAGCGGCGTATATCGCGGTCGCCGCCCCGAGCGAAAGGCCGATGAGGACCGGCTTCTCCGGCCCTACCTGCTCCGCTGCTGCACGGACCGTTGCCCTAGCACTCTCCCACGTAAACGAGATCTCGCGGGAGGCCCCGTGCCCGGGCAGGTCCGGCGCCGCCACGCGATAGCCCGCTGCCCGAAGCGATTCCGCGAGTGGCGCCCACGACATCGCTCCCGTCGAGCCCAAAGGATGCAGCAGCACGAGCGGCGGGGCGGCGGTTAGCGCACCTGCAGACGATTTTGACAGTGTTACTCCCCGCGGCGATTAATGAAACACGAGCGGCGTGACTCCATCGTCACGGCACCCCGCCAGTTACACGATGTAGAACCTTGTGTGGTTCATCCGGTTCGGGCAGGCCCGCTGCCACGGCGGTTCCGCGTGGCGCCGAAACCGAGCCCAATCTTCAACTACGCAACAACGGAATTCGGGTTGCCGGTGGCGAGGGCAAGCTTCGTGCGGCTGTTCACACCGGTCTTGCGGAAGATGGACCGGAGGTGGTTCTCCACGGTGTTGACACTGATGTCGCGGCGGCGCGCGATCTGCTTGTTGGCCAGACCCTCGGCAACGTCTGTGGCGATCTCGTGTTCGCGGCGGGTCAGCGCGGCAAGCGCCCGGCCGCTGGCCGCATACAGGCGCAGCCGCTCGACTTCCTCCGCCAGCCGCAGCCTGGTCAACGTCGAACCCAATAGCGGAAGCCAACTGCCCAACCGGGCGACCTCCGCGTCGGAGAAACGCCGCTCAAGAGGTCCTCGGTTGAAACCGAAGAGGAAGCTCTCGGTGTCGGAGTAGGCAATCCGGCAGATGACTACATGATGGATCCCCAGCGGTCCCCAAAAGTCTTCGTAGGCTGGTGAACGAAGAAATTCGGGAAAGTCGAGCCACTGGTCGAGAGGGAAGACGTCGCCGGCGCCGGCCGGTATGGCCTTCGCCACCGCAATGGGATCGATCTGCCGGAACTGCTGCCGCCAGCTGTGATGGCTCTCCGGCTTCCATCCATGGGCGGAGCTGTGCCCGAGCCGAATCGTGTCGCCGCCGTGAATTACCTGGGCAAACGAGGCGGACGTCGCATCGAGGTCGCCGGCAAGTGCGGGAAGTTGATAGTCCGGCAAATCATCGAATGACGAGCCAGCACACAAGAGATCAATCAGCCCAGAAGGCGTCTTCCCCAACGTCGATATAATCATGCAGCATCCTTCACATCGAAGTGGCTGCCGTACATGATGCTTCGCAGGCGAGCGAGTTAATCACCGGCCCGCTCGAGTGGGCGACTCACAGAGCTCGCTCCACCCGAATCATCTGAGCATCCACGTCGCGTTTGTCTCGTGTCACCGAAGTGTTCGGCGCCATTGCCGGAGCAATCATCAGCGTGGTACCACTGCCCCATCGTCCGCATCCCGGCCAGCTGGCCTCAAGTGGTAGCACTACCTGCAGTCCTCGGCCTCATACTGGCAGGAATTCAGCAGCCGATAGCTGTCGCCGCATGTCATCTGACCACCAGGGCTGAGGACCTTCCGATGCTCGCGGTGGTGATCTGGGCCCGTCAATTCCACGCACTCCACCCTGTGGCTTTGCGACCGACCGTCACCCCGCACGCCGTCATCTGACCCAGTACGACCAACGGCGCCGACCGCCCAATACCCGATTCCATGTAGTCGGTTTCCACCATGGCTGCGCCGACATGCCGTGCCTAGCGTCGCGGCCAGCGGGCGATGTACGGCCCGCCAAATCTGCGCACCGCGGAAGAAGCCCAAGGGGGAGCTGAGCGTGAATAATCGAATCGCCACCACAATTCCACGACCGCGCACGCATCACGGCGATCTATCCGAGGCGGGAAGAGGAGCGCACGGCCTGGCAGGCGTACGCCTGGCGAGCCCTAACCGCGCGACGATGTACCCAAAGGAACAGTGTGGGCCAATCGACGTCGACGGCGGTCTGGCGTGTGCCGCTGTGCGACAGCTCGAGATGGATGATCGAGATGGCGCTCGGGTGCGGACGCTCTACGCCCAACATGGCGCCGAGTTGTGGCGCTATGCCCACCGGCTAACCGGCGACCAGGCCCGTGCCGACGACGTCGTACAGGAGACGCTGCTGCGCGCATGGCAGCACCCCGAGGTATCCAACGACGGCGAACGGTCGCCGCGGTCGTGGCTATTCACCGTGGCCCGCAACATGATCATCGACGAACGCCGCAGCGCACGATCCCGCTTTGAGGTGAGCACGCCGGACGGCGTCGGTGCACTCGACGGTGAGTGCCCAGACGGGGTTGATGCCGCGCTGGACCGACTGCTGATCGGCGACGCCCTTGCGCGGCTGACCCCGGAGCACCGCGCGGTGGTTCGACGCGCGTACTTCCGAGGGTGGACGACGGCGCAGATCGCCGCCGACCTTGGGATTTCTGATGGAACCGTGAAGTCAAGGCTGCACTACGCATTGCGAGCACTGCGGCTCGTGATGAGCGAAATGGGTTTCACACCGTGACCTTTCGGCCACCGGATGCGCTGTCACCGGTGGGCGAATCGGAACTGAAAGTCGAGCACGACCGCCTCGGGACGAGACATGCCCGCGACGCTCTCAGACGCCACTGCCGCGGCGCAGGCAAAGGTCGACCACTTCTCGTCGGGCGATTTTCGCCGGCGTCTGGGAGCGCATGTCACGGGAGGTCTGCGACGGGATCACGGAAGAAGACTTCGTGACGTTCTACCAAACCTGCAAGACGGCCGGCCCCAAGATCGGTATCGCCAAAGTTCGCATGGACGCTGCGGACGGCGAGGCGATCGTGCGCACGCAGGTTGAAAGCACCGCGCAATCTCGGATCATCCACTTCGAGAACGGCAACTGGGTCATGAAACCCACCCACGGGTTGGCGGCGCACCTCGGCGAGCCCGTTGAGCAAATCGTCGCCGAAGAGAAGACCGCGGGCCTCTGCACCAATTGATCACCTCGCCCGCAACTCGCCGATCTCCCGCTCTCGCTGTAGCTACTCAGCGACGTCGAGTCGCCACATGTACGGGCTGAACCGCACGACATCGACCATGAACAGGGTGGTCAGTCTCTGATATCGACCATTTTGCCGAGTTCACCGGCGACACATTCTATTCGCAAACGAATCCCGAAGCAGGATCGGCGAATTCACTGTTCGGCGGAATTGTTGCGCACGGTTACTTGGTTGTGTCCCTCGCGATGTCGCCAGAGAGAAGACGTCCTACTCGGCTAGTTGGGCAGGCTCGCAACCAGACTGGCGCAGGACTTCGGTGGAGAGGCCCGAGGTCCTGCGCCTTGCCAATTGCCAAGAGCTGCCTAACGTTCGAGCATCGACCACTGGTCGAGCACTATCGGACAGACAGCTCTCGGCTGTTACCTCTGAACTCCGCGACGACGACGCCCGCACACCGCACAGTCACGTCGTAAACACCACTACGACCGCGCCGAACGCGCTCGACCGCGTCAGCGATCAATTCGTCACCCAGACCAGTTGACGCCACGAAAGTCATCGCCGCACCCGACGCCACCGTCGACTTCCCGTACCCGTTGCACGCCACCGCAAAAGCGGTATCGGCGAGGGCGAAGACATAACCTCCGTGAGTGATTCCATGACCGTTGACCATGTCCCCGGTAACGGTCATGGACAGCGTTGCGGTACCGACGCCGGACTCGACCAGCCGCATCCCCGCGTCAAGCCTGGGGCGTCAGCGAACTCCGAGAAAGCGTAGTACCGGAGGACGTCGAGGAAGACCTCCCGTCGGGCGGGATCGAGCTGGCCGAGGAGTTCCTGCTCAGCCTTCTGCGTCAAGCGCGTGGCCCATTGACAGATCTTGCGCCCGCGGGGGTGAGCGCGTCCAGGGTCGCGGAGATGACGGATTTGTCGATCTTGACGAGCGTGGACAACTCCAGCAGGTCATCAACGAGGCCATCAGCGCGACCATCACGAAGTGTTCTTTGAGACTTACGCCGGTCCCCTCGAGGGCGGCGGTCTTGCGCTGGCCGAATCCGAGCCAAGCGCGGAGACCATCTTGCGACAGACTATCCGCCGAGCCCAATTCAGCGCCTGTTGACATGAGCGATCTTCCAGGAACGGTGAAGGAGGCAAAAGCATGAGTGAGTTGAGTGCAGCGCTTCAACGGCCGGTCCTCGACCACGCGGTCGCCGGAACCGGGTCAAGACCGATCCGCCGGGTGACCACCTCTGAATGTGGGCGGGCGGTGCGCCATTCCTGCTCGACGATGTCGGCGATCTCTCGGCTGTGTGAGCCCTCGACCCGGATGCTCGCGTCAAGACGGAACAGGGGCATCTCAATCTCCTGGTGGTTGTGAGAAGTGGCTTGGGCGTAGCAATTCCGCCCTGCGGCCGACATCGCCGGGAAGGACCGCCCGGAACTGTCGTGATCGAGCCTATGTACGACCTCATCAGGCGCAACATCGTCGGCCGATTCTCTTCCCCGTGGTCGGAGCCCGGTGTCGCGTCTTCGCGATTAGATCGAGTCGCTGCGGTCCGCGAGATGCCACGCCCTGGAAGCGTGCCGCCGGACCGCTACGGCGAAGGGCGACTTGCGCAGCTAATTCGGATCACGCCGCGCTGCCTTCGCCGCGCTCGCCAGGGCCTGACCGGCAGTTGACCGACCCCTTTTGAGTGTTCGCCGATAGCATGGAGTTGTAGCACCGGCAGACGAAACTGTTACCGGGATCACGATTTCACGAACACTTCACTGGGCGTTAGTAATTCGCGAACGCCCCTGGTCCCGAAGGCTGTTTCGATCGCCTGTGCGGAAACAAACCCCGTTCAGAAGGAGTTGGAGCACCACGTGCCTGCCCCGATCCCGTTGACCAGTCGGCCGAATGCCATGCGGCATTGCCAGCTAATTCACAGTTTCGAGCAGAGCTGATGCGCCAAGGCCCACTCGCCGGGCGGTATCCGGCGGTCGCCGCCATGGTCACACTTGCGTTGATCCCGTACTTGGCGCTGTCCGCGGCGATCGACCCATTGGTGCCGATCATCTCGGAGCAGTTGCACATGACCGCTCAGGAGATGAGCCTGAGTTCGGGTCTGGGGAACGCGGCGTACGCCGTCGGCACGGTGCTGGCGGTCCAGTTCGCGCAACACCTGCCGCAGCGCAGGATGCTGCTTCTCTACGCGGTAGTGCTGGTGCTGGGCTCGGTGCTCGCAGCCGCTGCACCGAACTCGGGCACGTTCATCTGCGGACACGTGCTGCAGGGACTGTCGACCAGCATGCTGTTGATCGCCGCCGCGCCTCCACTCACGATCGGATTCCCCAGAGACAAGCTCCGCAACACGGCCGTGATCATGAACATGTGTGTGTTCGGGGCGGTCGCCCTAGGCCCGTTCATAGGTGGGGTGCAAGCGGAGTCGCATGCGTGGCGACCGCTGTTCTGGATCGTCGCCGCGATCGCGTTCCTGGCTCTGATCCTGGCCGCGCTGACGTTCGACGACGCCCCGCCCGCCGACCTCGACGCGCCACGTGACCTGCCGGCGATCGCACTGGCGGCCGTCGGGTGCACGGCGGCTTTCGTCGGCGCCGCACAACTGACCAGCCACGGATTCGCGGATGCGGCGGTGACCGTGCCGATGCTCGGCGGCCTGGCCTTGATCGTGGTGTTGATCGTCTACCAATTCCGTGCTCGCCGTCCCCTTCTGACGGTCCGAACGATGCTGACGAGTTCGATTCCGGTCGCCGGCGTCGGCGTCGCGCTGTTCGCCGCGGCCGCGTCGGTGGCGGCGACCGCGCTGACGGCCAACGTGTTCCTGCAGACCTACAGCCCGGTCCACGTCGGGCTGCTGTACCTGCCTGAACTCGGCGGCG
>JAVRPF010000103.1:0-3682 GCA_032162385.1 Mycobacterium sp. | reverse complement strand
CACGTGGTGATCGTCGCCGGCGACTCCGACTACATCGCGTTGGCGCAGCGCTGCAAGCGGCTCGGCCGGTACGTGGTGGGCATCGGGGTGGCCGGTTCGTCGAGCCGATCGCTGGCCGCGGCCTGCGACGACTTCGTCATCTACGACGCGCTACCCGGCGTCCCGGTGTTCGAGCCCGATCCCGCACCCGCCGAGGCCGATGCGCAGAGCGAAGCCGCCGCGCCGAAGAAGCGCCGACGTGCCGCGAGGCCTGCCGACAACGAGGAGCCGGAGGCGCCGGACCCGCAAACCGCGGCCACCGCGCTGCTGCAACGCGCCCTGCAGATCGGCTTGGAGAAGGACGACGCCGACTGGCTGCACAACTCGGCGGTCAAGGCGCAGATGAAGCGGATGGATCCCTCGTTCAGCGAAAAGTCCTTGGGTTTCCGGTCTTTCAGCGATTTCCTGCGGTCGCGGTCGGACGTCGTGAAGTTGGACGAGAGTTCGACGACGCGGTTGGTGCAGTTGAAGTAGTTCCTGGGCCTGACCCAACGCCGCGGCGTGGGCGGGCGTTCGTCACACACGCCACACGAGTCGCGGCGCAGAACGACTGGTCGAAGTGCCCACCTCTGCGCGAATTGGGACGATGAGGTGACCGTCCTAACGCGCGACGTCGCCGAGATTCGCTCAAAGGTGGCCAATTCCACCGTCGGCCGATCCAGGGCTATAAGGACGCCTGGGACCCATGCCGCGAAGACGGCCCCCTAGGTGAGCTTGCTGCCCTGCCGCCACTGATCCCACGGCACGCTCCAGTCCCCGTTCTGAGAGATCTGCAGCGGCTTGCCACCGGTGTTGCGGACCTCGACGACGTCGCCCGGCACCGAGAAGTCGAAGAACCACCTGGCGTTGTCGCCGTTGAGGTTCAAACAGCCGTGGGACGTGTCGGTGTTGCCCTGCGCCCACACCGTGGAGTTCAGCTGGTGAAGGTAGATCCCGTCGGAGCTGATCCGGGTGGCGTACGCGATGGTCTCGCGGTAGCCCAGCCGGGAGTTGACCGGCAAACCGAACGTCGACGAATCCATGATCACCGGGTTGGCCTTGTCCATCACGGTATAGACACCGGGCGGGGTAAAGAACGACAGGGTGGTGCCGTCGATCGTCTGCGTCCCGCCCATGCCCATCGACGTCGGCATGGTGCGGACCAGCTGACCATTGTTGAAGACACTGACCTGTTTGGTGATGTCGTCGGCGATCGAGACGTGGGCGTCTCCGATCTTGAACGAGACGTGCTCGTCCTCTTCGCCGTACAGACCATCGCCGAGCGGCGTGCCGTAGATGTTGGCGTTGACGGTGACGGACGTGCCCGGGGCGTAGTACTTCTCCGGTCGCCAGTGCGCCGTCGTGTCGCTGGTCCAGTACCACGACCCCGGCACCGGCGGGTTGGTGGTGACGGAGAGGTGCCGTTCGGCGTTGGCCTTGTTGTCGATGGCCTCGTCGAAGTGTGCGACCACGACGGTGCCGATGCCGTAGGTGGCACCGTCCTGCATCAGGCCCCCAGCGACCGTTTCGAGGTAGACCTGCGTCTGGTTACTCGGCGAGACCGTGGTGAAGCTGGACGTCTGGCGCGACGGCATGCCCTGCGGCCCGCGGGCGAGCACCGTCATCGTGTAGGTGCGGCCGTACCCGAGCTGACTGGTCGGCTTCCACGCGGTCGAATCCGGCGTGAGCACGCCGGGGATCACCTTGCCGCTGTCGTTGACCATCGTGACGTCGGTGATGGTGCCGCGGGTGGCGGTGACCATGACCGGACCCGCGGGGTTGATCTGTTCGGTCCCCGGCGCCGGCACGACGGACAGCACCGCGGGCGCCGACGTGGGCACGACCGGGTCAGACGCGGACAGATTGCGCGGCGGCGCGGCGACCACCTGGCATTTGCTGCCAGGGCACTGCGGGGTATCGGTCACTAGAACTCCCCCGAGCACCGCCAGCACGGCGAAAGCCGCGGCCAACCAAGCACCGCGGACACGGCGAGACGACGTCAAAAACACTCCAGACTTCTTCGATTTATGGCCCGATCGGGCCGGTGCCTCATCGTAGGCGGTACATCGGACGGCGACACGTCGGGCATGCGTCTGTGCGGGTTTCGTGATCGTGTTGTTTCGTCGTGTTCGCCGTCGCGTCACGCATCACGGCGGGCTCGACCCCTCACGACCTGTTCGACGCGTCGCGCCGCCTCTGCCGGATCCTCGTGCTCCCACACCCGCACGCTGACCCACCCGGCGTCGGCCAGCCGGCCGTCGGTGTCGCGGTCCCGGGTTCGGTTGCCCTCGACCTTGTCGGCCCAGAACTTTGCGTTCGCCGCGGCGACGGTGTGGTGCTCGGGGCAGCCGTGCCAGAAGCAGCCGTCGAGGAACACCGCCACCTTGGCCTTCGGGAAGACGAGGTCGGCGGTGCGCCGCAGCCCGGTCAGCGGCTTGGCCGCGACGCGGTAGCGGAGCCCGAGCGCGTGCACGGCCGACCGCAGCGCCAGCTCGGGCTTGGTGTCCCTACTGCGGTTGGACTGCATGCGGGCCCGCGCCTCCGGCGACGACGCCCACGACTCGGCCACCCGTTCAGGCTAGGCGCGGCCTTGGATTTTCAGGAGGGCTCAGGTCGTCGAGACGGTGACGACGACCTTGTCGACCCCTTCCGGCGGGCCGCAGCGGCGGGAAACGATGACAGGTCCTCGGACCGAATGCCTCCGAGCGCCACCCGGCCGCACGCCGATGGGTCCGGCGCCCACGAACCAGTGCAGGTCCGAGCCGCAGATCCCCACCGACGTCACCGCCAGTAGAGACCAGCCCGGCGGCGGCTCGCCCGGGCCGGCTTCCACGGCGACGCGAAGGTCGCCGACGTCGTGCAGACGGGCAGCGATCATCGGGTCACATCACCCTCAGAGGCCCGCGGCGGCATGGTGATACACATCGTTCCACTTCAGCTCGTGCTGAAAGCCGCGCAGCGTGGTCTTGGCGTCGATGATGAGCAGTTCGGTGTCGGTCATCGCGGCGAAGTCGTCGATGGTCTCCGTGCCGATCGCCGTGGTCAGCACCGTGTGGTGCGGCGCACCCGCCATCAACCACGCTTCGACCGAGGTGGACCAGGACGGAAGCGGTTCCCATACGGCGCACGCGACGGGAAGGTTCGGCAGCGCCGCCGTTGGTTCGACCACCCGAACTTCGTTGGCCACCAGCCGGAATCGGGAACCCATGTCGCAGATGCCGATGATGACCGCGTCGGCGGGCGCCGCGGTGAAGCGCAACCGGACCGGATCTTCGCGACGGCCGATCGACAGCGGATGCACTTCCAGGGTCGGGATGCCTGCCGCGATGCTCGGGCAGACCTCGAGCATGTGCGCCCCGAGGATGCGCTCCCTTCCTGCGGTCAGGTCGTAGGTGTAGTCCTCCATGAACGAGGTGCCGCCCGGTAGTCCGTCGGCCATCACCTTCACGGTGCGCAACATCAGCGCGGTCTTCCAGTCCCCTTCGCCGCCGAATCCGTACCCGTCGGCCATCAACCGCTGCACGGCCAACCCCGGGAGCTGACGTAACCCGCCCAGGTCCTCGAAGTTCGTGGTGAACGCCCCGAAGCCGCCATCGGTCAGGAACGACCGGAGTCCCGCCTCCTGGGCGGCGGCGTAGCGCAACGACTCGTGCCGGTCGCCGCC
>JAVRPF010000102.1:0-4420 GCA_032162385.1 Mycobacterium sp. | reverse complement strand
TGGCGTTCCTGCAGCGCCGCATGGAGCAGACCGAGTCCGAGCAGATGAAGGAACGCTACGAGGGCTTCATGCGCGACGTGCCGTGCCCGGTCTGCCAGGGCACCCGGCTCAAGCCCGAGATCCTGGCGGTCACGCTGGCCGCAGGCAAGTACGGCGACATGTCCATCGCGCAGGTCTGCGAACTGTCCATCGCCGACTGCTCGGACTTCCTCAACGCGCTCACCCTTGGCCACCGCGAGCAGGCGATCGCCGGACAGGTGCTCAAGGAGGTGCAGTCCCGGCTCGGCTTCCTGCTGGACGTCGGGCTCGACTACCTGAGCCTGTCCCGCGCGGCGGGCACACTGTCCGGCGGTGAGGCGCAACGCATTCGGCTCGCCACTCAGATCGGGTCGGGCCTCGTCGGCGTGTTGTACGTGCTCGACGAACCGTCGATCGGCTTGCATCAGCGCGACAACCGTAGGCTGATCGAGACCCTGGTGCGACTCCGCGATCTGGGCAACACGCTCATCGTCGTCGAGCACGACCTGGACACCATCGCGCATGCCGACTGGGTGGTCGACATCGGCCCGGCGGCCGGTGAGCACGGCGGCCGCATCGTGCACAGCGGCACCTACGCGGACCTGCTCAACAATCCTGAATCCATCACCGGCGCTTACCTTTCCGGCAAGGAGAGCATCGAGGTTCCGGCGATCAGGCGGCCCATCGACCGCAAGCGACAGCTGACCGTCATCGGCGCCCGGGAGCACAACCTCCGCGATATCGACGTGGCGTTCCCGCTCGGCGTCCTCACCGCCGTCACC
This sequence comes from Mycobacterium sp., assembly GCA_032162385.1. Classification (GTDB taxonomy): domain Bacteria; phylum Actinomycetota; class Actinomycetes; order Mycobacteriales; family Mycobacteriaceae; genus Mycobacterium. The sequence goes on along the minus strand of JAVRPF010000102.1, from coordinate 3,620 downwards.
GGCGTCTCCGGCTCGGGCAAGTCGACCCTGGTCAACGACATCCTGGCGTCTGTGCTGGCCAACAAGCTCAACGGCGCGCGCCAGGTGCCGGGCAGGCACACCAGGATCAACGGGCTCGACCAGGTCGACAAGTTGGTCCGCGTCGACCAGTCGCCGATCGGCCGGACCCCGCGCTCCAACCCGGCCACCTACACCGGGGTGTTCGACAAGATCCGGACGTTGTTCGCGGCCACCACCGAGGCCAAGGTGCGGGGCTACCAGCCGGGGCGGTTCTCGTTCAACGTCAAGGGCGGTCGCTGCGAGGCCTGTTCCGGCGACGGCACCATCAAGATCGAGATGAACTTCCTGCCCGACGTGTACGTACCGTGCGAGGTGTGCCACGGCGCCCGGTACAACCGGGAGACCCTCGAGGTGCACTACAAGCACAAGACCATCTCCGAGGTGCTCGACATGTCGATCGAGGAGGCAGGAGAATTCTTCGAGCCGATCACTTCGATCCACCGCTACCTCAAGACGCTGGTCGACGTCGGCCTCGGTTACGTCCGACTCGGTCAGCCGGCACCCACTCTTTCCGGCGGCGAGGCGCAGCGCGTCAAGTTGGCCTCGGAGTTGCAGAAACGCTCCACCGGGCGGACCGTGTACATCCTCGACGAGCCCACCACCGGCCTGCACTTCGACGACATCCGCAAGCTGCTGAAGGTCATCAACGGCCTGGTGGACAAGGGCAACACGGTGATCGTCATCGAGCACAACCTGGACGTGATCAAGACGTCGGACTGGGTCGTCGACATGGGGCCGGAGGGCGGCGGCGGTGGTGGCACGGTCATCGCATCCGGGACGCCCGAGGACGTCGCGGCCAACCGCGACAGCTACACGGGGCACTTCCTCGCCGAGATGGTGAGCGTGCCCGCGCCCACCAAGAAGCGGCGCAAGGTCAGCGCCTGAGCGTCACGCCTTCGACAGCGGCGACGGGAAGCGCGGGTTGATCCGCACGCCGTTCAGCCAGTCCGTCAGCTCGTCGGCCTTGCCCGCCAACGCCTTCGAGGCCTTGGCGCCGACGTCCTCGAGCAGCTGCAGCTCGACGCGCCCGTCGGCGTCCTGACGCCAACCGCCGACGACCCGCCCGTCGCACCACGCGGTTGACCCGGCGTTGCCGTTGCGGTCGAACACCTGGCCGCGGTGGTCGCCGAGGTACCAGTCACGGTCCTGCCAGCCCATCGTGGTGACGTCGAGGGCGGGCAACAACGCGCACCACGGGTCGTTGCCGGGTTCCGGTTCGAGGTCATCGGGTAGCGCCCAACCGGTCGTACCGTGCAGGTCCACCTCGACGGCGTCGACGTCGCGCAATCCGTCCCTGGCCCAGGTCAGCGTGTTGCCGAACCACCACTTCACGTCGTTGACGGTGGCAGGCCCGAACGCACGCAGCCAGGCGCGGATCACCACCGCCCGCGCGGCTTCGGCCGCCGTCGGATCCCCGGCGGCGCCCAGCCAGGCCGACGCCGAGGCCCAGCGCGGGCGCGACGTGGTCCAGGTGCCGTCGTTGGGACCACGGACGATGAAGCCCTCGACGGATAGTACGGTCAGAACGCGTGGGGCGACGGGAGTGTCTCCGCCCCAACGCTTTCCGGGTGCCGGGTCGTAGCTGCCCGCCAATTCGGGCAAAGCGGCGCGCAGTTCTCTCGCGTTGGTCGGACCGTGCTCGGCGAGGTGGTCCAGGACCGCCGTGGAGGCATGGCCGAGCCACGCCTCTCCGTTGGCGGCGACGCCCGACTTCTCGATCTCTGCGACCAGACGCCTGCGCTCGTTGGCGGCGACCCGATCGCTGGCGGCAGCCTGCACCGCGGTGAGATCCCCGGTGGTCAGCACCCACAACGTGCGTCGCATCGCGAGGTGCTTGACCACCGAGCGGTCCTGGTAGAGCGCGGCGTCCAGATCACCGATCTGGAAGCCGGGCATCCGCGCCCACAGCGACAGGTACGGCGTGGCCGGGTCGGTGGCATGCAAGCCGACCAGAAGGGAGGCGACGTCGGCGATGGACGCGGTGGCAGGCGCAGCGGTCAGGAGGTGGCGCCGCGCGAGTCTCGCCCGCCGTTCGTCGACGGTGAAGGAACGCACTGCTCAGGCTTGGCCGGACGTGGGGTCGGACTCGTCGTGCATGGATGTCCGGATCTGCTCGAGCCGCTCGGCCGCGGCACGCTGACGGGCGTCGTACTGTTCCTCGACGGTGCGGCCCTCCGGGGTCTCCGCGGCGAGTTCGGCCGCGCCGATCGCCGTGCCGTAACGCGTCTCGATCTTCTCCCGCACGGAGTCGAACGTCGGCACGCCACCGGGCGTGTATCCAGTGTCGACGGGTTGCACGGGCACGGGCACGGGTGCCGAAGTTGCGGTGGGCTCCTCGGGCAGGGGTTCGGACTCGACGTCCATCACGTCGTCGCCAGGAACTGGCTCGTCAGGCGCTACTTCATCAGGCGTCGAATCGGACACACCGCTCACCGTACTCCCGGCCAATAGTTGGGATCGGTAGCGATTCGGGCCGTCTGTACTCGTATCACGACGACGCCATCGGGGCGACGCGCTGAAGCGAAGGAAAGTCAATGGGAACATCACGGAATCGAGTTCTGGCTGCTGGGATCGGCCTCATCGCCGCCGTCGCCGTGCTGGTCGGCTGCTCCGACGACAAGGGCAGCTCGCCGGCGTCGAGCACCGCGGCCGCCAGTGGCAGCGGTACCACCCAGGTGAGCACGGGCGGCAACACCGAGGTGAAGGTGGAGGGCCAGGATCTGGCCGGCCTGGACATCAGCACCGTGACCTGCGTCAAGCAGGCCGGGAAGATCAACGTCGCCAGCGGATCTGCCACGGGCGGACTCGGCGTCGTGATGACCGACGAGGCGACCCCCAAGGTCGAGTCGCTGGGTCTGACCATCGACGGCAACGCGCTGGCGGTGGCGTCGATGGGTGGCATGAACACCGGATCCGCCGACGTCAAGGTCGACGGCAGCACCTACACCATCACAGGTGAGGCGGCTGGTGCCGACATGAAGAACCCGATGGCGGGGATGATCACGAAGAAGTTCGAGATCAAGGTGACCTGCAACTGACGGGTCTCACCCCTGGCGGCGGACGTGCACTGCACGTCCGTCGCCTTTCATCGCGTCGAGCGACTTATGATGCAGCCGTGTCGATCCCCGGTGAGCTCGAGCGGGCCCGCCACCTGGCCCTGGCCGCCGACGAGCCCGCGGCCAAGGAGTTGCTGCTGTCGTTGATGCCGCAGATCGAGCAGGCCGACCGTGACGATCTGATGCTCGAAGTCCTGGCCCAGCTCGGTGAGCTCTACCTGGTCAGGACGGCGTACGACGGTGCGCGGGAGGCCGTTGGCCGGATCCGCGACTGCCTGGCGGCCTACTCGTCGATCCTCGGCGGCACCGCGGCGGAGGAGATCGTCGCCAAGTCGACGGTGACGGCTGCCGACGCGCGCCGCCTGATCTGCCGATACTCGCGCCGGGCGCAGTTCCTCGAGGCCGGCCTTGCCGCGGCGCTCGGTGATCACGAGGGCGCCGCGGCGGCACTCCAGGTGCTCGATGACATGACGTCGGACGATCCCACCTTCGCCGACCTGCGCG
>JAVRPF010000101.1:0-5818 GCA_032162385.1 Mycobacterium sp. | reverse complement strand
CGAGTGCTGCGCAACTTCAAGATGCCCGGATACACGGTGCCCGAGTTCCGTCGCAAGGCCGTCGTCATCGCCGTCGGTGGCGTGTACGACCCGCGCATCCACCTCGACGACGTGGTGATGCCCGTGCTGAAGAAGTGGCGCATCTTCGAGCGCGAAGACTTCACCGGTGAAGCCGCCGAGATGCGCGACGACCTCGGCAAGCTGGTCGAGGAGCTCGAGGACACCTGCCAGAAGTTCGAGATCGCCAAGGAGCGTCGCCAGGAGCGGGAGCGCAAGGTGGCCGAGAAGAAGGCCTTGAAGAATCTCCTGGTGACATCATCGGCAGCGTCCTAACCCCAGTTCAGCCCGCGGAGTCGTCTGCTCTTCGCGCAAGCGGCTCATCGGCGCACCTGCAGATCGGGCCGATCGCTTTGCGCAGCCCCGTCGTGCTGGCGCCGATGGCGGGTGTCACGAACGTCGCGTTCCGCACCCTGTGCCGCGAACTCGAACTGGCGCGGGCGGGCACCGTCAGCGGACTGTACGTCTGCGAGATGGTGACGGCCCGCGCGCTCGTCGAACGGCATCCGGTCACCCTGCACATGACCGCGTTCGCGCCGGACGAAACCCCGCGGTCGCTGCAGCTCTACACCGTCGATCCGGAGACCACCTATAAGGCGGCCAAGATGATCGCCGACGAGGGAATGGCCGACCACATCGACATGAACTTCGGTTGTCCCGTGCCAAAGGTCACCCGCCGCGGCGGCGGGGCCGCGCTGCCGTTCAAGCGCAGGCTGTTCGGCCAGATCGTGGCCGCGGCCGTGCGCGCCACCGCGGGCACCGGTATCCCGGTCACGGTGAAGTTCCGGATCGGCATCGACGACGCCCACCACACGCACCTCGACGCGGGGCGGATCGCCGCCGAGGAGGGCGCGGCCGCCGTCGCGCTGCACGCCCGCACCGCAGCCCAGCGCTACTCGGGTACGGCCGACTGGGAGCAGATCGCCCTGCTCAAGCAGCACGTCACGGACATACCCGTGCTCGGCAACGGCGACATCTTCGATGCCGACGACGCGCTGGCCATGATGGCGTCCACGGGGTGTGACGGAGTCGTCATCGGACGCGGCTGCCTTGGCCGACCGTGGATGTTTGCTGAACTCTCCGCCGCATTCGCCGGTCGCGATGCCGCCACCCCGCCGACGCTCGGCGAGGTCTCGTCCATCATCCGCAGGCACGGCGAACTCCTGGCCGAACACTTCGGTGAGGACAAGGGCATGCGTGACATCCGCAAGCACGTCGCGTGGTACTTGCATGGATTTCCGGCGGGAGCCGACCTGCGACGCGCGTTGGCGCTGGTCAAGTCCCTCGCCGAGCTCGACGAGCTGCTGACCCGACTCGACCCGGACGTGCCGTTCCCGCGGGCCGCGGAGGGGCCACGGGGGCGACGGGGCTCACCTGGGTCCGTGACGCTTCCGGAAGGCTGGCTGAGCGATCCCGACGACTGCACGGTGCCCGAGGGTGCCGACGTCATGCACTCCGGAGGTTGATTCGTCTCGCTACCGGGATTCGCCGAGACCACTCTGAGACGGCACTGACACATTCTTCGACTGGCTCCGCCCTAGGTTGTCTCAGTACGATGAAGGTCTTATCGCGGCGGCTCCGGTAGCGGAGCCGCCGACGCGCTGCTAAAAGAAACAGGAGCACGCAGAGAATCTGCGCCTGAGATTCATGGAAGCCAGGCGTGCAACACGCCTGGAGTCGGAGGCCGGTACGACATGAGTGACGGCGACAACGCCACTCCTGGCCGTCCCGACTCTTCAGGCCCGGGCGGTCCTGGCGGCGACAATCAATGGCTTACCCGATCTCCGCGGCCGATGCCAGGCGCCGCGCCGTGGGAACGCAGCCGAGGTTCCAACATTCCCGACGAGGCCGACGGCCAGGCGTCCGACCGTCAGCGGCACGACGATTTCGCTCCGACACATCACTCCGACGGGGTGACCGTCGCGGACCTGATCGCCAAGGTGTCGGGAACCCGGCCGGAGGAGCCGGAGGAGGAGCCGGCGCGCCATCGCGCCGAGCCCGAGCCTCCGCTGCCCGCGTATTCGGATCCGCCCGTGGCGGCCGGCAGGGACGGCGAACCCATCACCGAGGTCATCTCGCAGGTCGCCCTGTACGACTCCGAACTGCCGATCCTTTCGGGCGCGCGGCGCCCACTGAAGCGCCTCGGTGATGCGCGGGCGCGCACCAAGCTCGCACCGCATCGCGGCAGGCACACCGCGATGGTCGTCGGGCGGGTGGCGGCCGCCCTCATCGCCGTGCTCGCGCTGGCGATCACCGGCGCCGCGTGGCAGTGGCAGTCGACCAAGAACCGGAGCCTGAACAAGGTCGCCGCCCTGGACCCCAACTCGCGCGACATCCTCGACCCGAACGCGCAGTACGGCGACGAGAACTTCCTGATCGTCGGCGTGGACAGCCGGTTCGGCCAGAACGCCGACATGGGCGCAGGCGGTACCGCGGACGCAGGAGGCGCCCGTTCGGACACCGTCATGCTGGTCAACATCCCAGCCGACCGCAAACGCGTTGTCGCCGTGTCCTTCCCACGCGATCTGGCCATCACGCCGATCCAGTGCGAGCCATGGAACGCCGAGACGGGCGCGTATGGCCCGCTCTACGACGAGCAGACCGGGAGCTACGGCCCCCACGAGGTCTACACGGAGACCAAGCTCAACTCCGCCTACTCCTTCGGCGGCCCCAAGTGCCTGGTCAAGGTGATCCAGAAGTTGTCCGGCCTGTCCATCAACCGGTTCATGGCGGTCGACTTCGCCGGCTTCGCGAAGATGGTCGACGCCGTCGGCGGGGTCGAGGTTTGCAGCACCACGCCGCTGGAGGACTACGAGCTGGGCACCGTGCTGGCCAACTCCGGCCGGCAGATGATCGACGGCCACACCGCCCTGCAGTACGTGCGCGCACGCCAGGTCACCACCGAGACCAACGGCGACTACGGGCGCATCAAACGCCAGCAGCTGTTCCTGTCGTCGCTGCTGCGCTCGCTGATCTCCAAGGAAGTGTTCTTCAGCCTGAGCAAGCTGAACAACGTCGTCAACATGTTCATCGACGACAGCTACGTCGACAACATCCAGACCAAGGACCTCGTCGACCTCGGTCAGTCGATCCAGGGCGTGAACGCGGGCCGCATCACCTTCGTCACCGTGCCGACCGGCGTAACCGACTCCGAGGGCAACGAGCCGCCGCGCGGGCAGGACATGCGCGCGCTGTTCGACGCGATCATCAACGACGACCCGCTGCCCGAGGAGAAGAACGCCGACAACACGCCGTTGCCGAAAACCCCGACCAGCAGCCAGCCCGCACCCGCCGACCCCGGCGGCGAGTTGGTCGACGCCGTCACCACCAGCCCCACCGAGATCACCGTGCGCGTCTCCAACTCCACCGGCGAGAGCGGCCTGGCGGCGACCGCGGCCAGCGAACTGCAACAGCACGGCTTCAACGTCACCGACCCCGACGACTACCCCGGACCGCTGAACTCGACCACGGTATTCTTCTCCGCGGGCAACGAGCAGGCCGCGGCGACGGTCGCGTCGTCGTTCTCCAACCCCACCATCGAGCGGGTGTCGGGCATGGGCACCACGATCCGGGTTGTGCTTGGGTCGGACTTCCACTCGGTCGCCCCGCCATCGCCCAGTGGTTCGCCGATACAGGTCCACGTGCTCAAGGGCACCAGCAGCGAACCCACCCATCTGCCCGAGGACTTGACGGTCACCAACGCGGCGGATACCACCTGCGAGTGACCTTGGAATCGTCATCGTGGCAGGTGGCATTCACCTTTCGTTCACCGTCGACGGCGTGACCGATCCGAGCACCAGACCGTAGGCTTGAGGTATGCGTACCGCTTACCACGAGCAACTGACCGCCCTGACGGACCAACTCGGCGAGATGTGCGGGCTGGCGGGCATCGCGATGGAGCACGCCACCCAGGCCCTGCTGCAGGCCGACCTGGCGCTCGCCGAGCAGGTCATCACCGACCACGAACAGATCGCCACCATGAGCACGCGCGCCGAAGAGGCCGCGTTCGTGCTGCTGGCGTTGCAGGCGCCGGTGGCGGGTGATCTGCGTGCCATCGTGAGCTCGATTCAGATCGTCGCTGACGTCGACCGGATGGGTGCGCTGGCGCTGCACGTCGCCAAGATCGCCCGGCGCCGTCACCCGCAGCACGCCCTGCCGGAGGAGGTCAACGGCTACTTCGCCGAAATGGGCCGGGTCGCAGTGGAATTGGGCAACAGCGCGCAGGAGGTGCTGGTCACCCGAGATCCGGAGAAGGCCGCCCGGATCCGCGAAGAAGACGACGCGATGGACGACCTGCACCGCCACCTGTTCAACGTGTTGATGGACCGGGAGTGGAAGCACGGTGTCACCGCCGCCGTCGACGTGACCCTGCTGAGCCGCTTCTACGAGCGGTTCGCCGACCACGCCGTGGAGGTCGCCCGACGGATCATCTTCCAGGTCACCGGAGAGTTCCCAGCGGATGAAGAGGTCCCCACCCCTCGCTGACGGGTCAGGGCCCGATCAAGGTCGAAGCACCAGCTTGCCTCTGGTGTGGCGCGCCTCCAGCGTCTGGAAGGCACGCCGCACGTCGTCGAGGGCGAACGTCCCGGCAACCGGCACCTCCAACAGCCCTGCGGCGACCATTTCGGCCAGTTCGGCGAGCACCCGGGCGTTGCCCGCGTCGGCATTGCCCGCGGCCTTGACGCCGAATCGGTCGACCGCGGCGAAGTCGATGATGGTGTCCACCCGATCGGCGGCCACGCCGAGGTCGGTGACGGCCATTTGCACGTAGCCACCGCCGAAGAAGTCCAGGAAGGCGTCGATCCGCCCCAAGCCGCGGAGCCGATCGGCCAGCCCGTCGCCATAGTTGACCGGGACGACGCCGTGCTCGGTAAGCCACCGGTCGTTCGACGGCCCCGCGATGCCCAGCACCTTGGCGCCGGCCCGGACGGCCAGTTGTACGGCGATCGTGCCGACCCCGCCCGCCGCGCCCGCGACGGCGACCACGTCACCAGGCGTCAACCGCACCGCGTCCACTGCCGCGTAGGCGGTGGTGCCCGCGACGAACAGTGCACCCGCCACGTCCCACGACACCCCGGCGGGCTTCGCCGTCAGCTGCCCGGCGGGCACCACGACGAACTCCGCCTGGCTGGCCCGGGACTCGGTGAATCCCAGCACGTCGTCGCCCACGGCGAACACTCGCACGTCCGCGCCGACGTCGGCGACGACGCCCGCGAAGTCGCTGCCCTGGCCGGACGGGAAGGTCGCCGGCCAGCGGTCGTGCAGCGCGCCCTTGCGGATCATCGCCTCACCGGGATTGATGCCTGCCGCCTCGACCCGGACCAGAACCTCACCCGGTCCCGCCTGTGGACGCGTTACGTCACGCACCTCGAGGACGTCGATGTCACCGTACTGATCGAACTGCACTGCCCTGGACTTCTGAGTCACGACGGGTACGACGGATTCGGGCGTGGCGCTATTCCCCGGGCGCGATGCGCACGCCGACCCTTCTCGCTGCCATCACATCCCGCAGCACCTTGGCGAGCACCTGCAACTCGACGCCGCTGTAGCGCTGCAGAAAGTCGTGCAGTCCGTGGGCCATCTCGTCGTGCAATCGCCGGTGGGCGTCGACGACGAGCTCACCGTCCGCGGTTGGGGTGAGTTCGATCTCCTTGCGGTTGCCGGGGATGGGCGTGCGCGCCACCAGGCCCGCGTCCACCAGCCGTTGGACGTGTTTGGACACGGTGCCCTTCAACTGACCGGACCGCGCGGCCAGCCCGAC
>JAVRPF010000100.1:0-10523 GCA_032162385.1 Mycobacterium sp. | reverse complement strand
CCCGCACATATGAGCGGGGATGTCGGAATGGCGACCAGATTCCGAAGGGAGGCGGGACGATGGGTCCGGACGAACTGTTCCAGCGCGCCGTCATCGCTCGCCGCTATTACCTCGAAGGCCGCACGCGGATCCAGATCGCCGACGAGTTCGGAATCTCCCGGTTCAAGGTGGCACGCGAACTCGACGAAGCGCTGTCCTCCGGGATGGTCGAGATCACCATCCACAACCCCGGATCGACTGACCTGGAGTTGTCCACCGAACTGCAGCGGCGGTTCGGACTCGAACACGCCTACGTCGTCGTGACCGACGACCACAGCCCCGACGAACGCGCCGACGCCGTCGCCAAGGCGACTGCCGAGTTGTTGCAATCCATCCTCCGCGAGGAGGACGTCGTCGGGGTCGACTGCGGACGCACTCTGACCAAGGTGGCCAACCACCTGACCTCCCTACCGCGCAGCGACGTCGTCCAACTGACCGGCATGGCCGGCGCGCTCACCTCGAACGGGGCCGATCTGGTTCGGCGGATCAGCGAGATCAGCGGTGGCAGGTCATGGCCGCTGTACGCGCCCCTGGTGGTGGCCGATGCCCGTACCGCGGCGAGCCTGGCCGGCAACCATCAGATCCAGGAAACCGTTGCCCGGCATGCCAAAGTCACCTGCGCGATCGTGTCGATCGGCGCCTGGAGCCCCGGCGCTTCCCAGGTCTATGAGGCCCTGCCCACCAGCGAGGCACTGGAGTTGGCGCGCGCCGGCGTGTGTGCCGAAACCTGCGCGCTGCTATTGGACGCCGACGGCGTCCGGATGCCTGGCCTCGACGAGCGCCGGATGGGCGTCGACGAGACAACACTTCGGGCGATCCCGACGGTGGTCGCTGTGGCCGCAGGCCCGCAGAAGATCGCCGCGACGCGGGCGGTGCTGCGCTCGGGACTCGCTTCGTCCATCGTCACCGACGCCGAGATCGCGGCCGCGGTCCTGGCCTGAATCCAGACTGGAGCACAAATGTCTGAACCCGCAATAGATCTCGACTTCCGTCTGGACGACAGGATCGCCCTCATCACGGGCGGGGCGTCCGGAATCGGCGCCGCCATCGGTGCGGCCTTCGCCGCCAAGGGCGCAACGGTCGCCATTGCCGACCTAGCCGACGACGGCGCCGCGGCCGCGGCCAGCCGCATCGGTCCCGACAGTCGCGGATTCCGTTGCGACGTCGCAGATCCCGATTCGGTGCGCCGCACCGTCGACGCGGCGATCGACGTGTACGGCCGCATCGACATCCTGGTCAACAGCGCGGGCATCGTGCGGCTGGGTCCCGCCGAGGAGCTGTCGCTCGAGGACTGGGACACCACCATCGACGTGAATCTCAAGGGCACGTTCCTGATGTGCCAGGCCGTCGGCACCCTGATGCTGGCCGCCGGTCGCGGCGTCATCATCAACATGGCGTCTCAGGCCGCCACCGTCGCACTCGACGCCCACGTGGCGTACTGCGCATCGAAGTTCGGGGTGGTCGGTGTCTCCAAAGTCCTTGCCGCCGAGTGGGCTGGCCGGGGTGTCCGGGTCAACACCATCTCTCCGACGGTGGTGCTCACCGAGCTCGGCCACCAGGCGTGGGACGGGCCACGTGGTGACGCACTCAAGAAGCTCATCCCGTCGGGTAGGTTCGCCTACCCCGACGAGATCGCCGCTGCCGCGGTGTACCTCGCCTCCGATGCCGCAGGCATGGTCAACGGTGCCGACCTCGTCATCGATGGCGGCTACACCATCAAATAGACGCCGCAACTTCCCAAAGACGTTCGGGATCAGTGGAGTCCGACCGCAGTGGACTGAGGACCAGGTCGGTGGCGCCTGCGTCGCGGTAGCGTTGCAACTGCTTGCGCACCGCCTCGGCCGGACCGACGGCGGCAAGGTCTGCCGCCCGCTCGGCTCGCTCGCGCGCAATCACCTTCGCGTACGACGGGATGGTCTCGTAGAACTTCAGTTCCTCGACCGCGAGGCTTCGCGCGGCGTCGACGTCGTCGGACACCACCACCGGCACCGCGGCGATGATCTGCGGCGCAGGCCGCCCTGCCGCGGTCGCCGCCTCTCCGATGGTGGGCGCGATGAACTCATCGATGGTGCGCGGTCCGGCCAGGTAGGGCAACGTGCCGTCAGCCAGCTCCCCCGTCACTCGTAATGCCTTGGGCCCCATGGCCGCGACGTACGTCGGTATCGGCGTACCACCCGGCAATGAGACCGGCCAGTCGGGCGCGGCGGAGAACTCGGCGCCGTGATAGTCGACGGCGCCGGTGTCGAAGATCGAGCGCAGTACCTCGAGGTGCTCCCGGAGACGCCCGACGGGATTGGTCCACGACGTGCCGAAGGCCTGCTGTTCGGGAGCATGCGCGCCGAGGCCGAGGCCGAGGCTGAAGTTTCCGTGCGAGGCCGCCTGAGCCGTCTGCGCCAGCATCGCCACGATCAGCGGGTGCCGCGGGTTGATCGGCACGACGAACGTACCGACACCGAGCCCGGGCACGGCGGCGCCGACGAGGCCCGCGAGCGAGATCGCGTCGTAGTCGAACCGCTGCGCCAACCAAACCTGGCGGACGCCGACGGCGTAGGCACGGCGAGCCTGGTCGGTGATCTCATCGACCGCGTTCGACGCGGACGCATCTGGGTTGAGTACGACTCCGGTAGGCATACCTCTGCCAACCCGCCGGTGCGGCGGCGACATTCCCTTCGGCTCGGCGTGCGCCTTTCCCGCCGGGCTCATACTGTGCCGACCATGACCAGTGCGGCCTCCGCGAGCGGTATCGACATCTCGTCGCTGACCAAGACCTTCAAGATGGGGCGTCGATCGGTACAGGCGTTGCAGTCGGTCGACCTGCACACGTCGAAGGACAGCTTCCTCGCGCTGCTGGGGCCATCGGGATGCGGCAAATCGACAGTCCTGCGCATTCTGGCCGGCCTCGAGCAGCCCACCGGCGGAACTGCGCTGATCAACGGGGAGTCGCCGGCCGAAGTGCGCAAACATCACGAGCTTGGCATCGCCTTCCAGGACTCGGCGTTGCTGCCGTGGCGCAGTGTCATCTCCAACATCAAGCTGCCTCTGCAGGTGGCGGGCATCGCCGCCGACCCTGGCCTGATCGCCGACCTGGTCAAACTGGTCGGGCTCGAGGGCTTCGAGAAGGCCAGGCCCGCGCAGCTGTCCGGCGGCATGAAACAGCGGGTGTCGATCGCCCGCGCTCTCGTCGTCAAGCCGACCGTGCTGCTGCTCGACGAGCCGTTCGGCGCGCTCGACGACATGACCCGCCAGCGCCTCAACCTCGAACTCCTGCGGATCTGGACCGAGAAGCCCGCCACGACGCTGATGGTCACCCACGGCATCGCAGAAGCGGTGTTCCTGTCCGACGTCGTCGCCGTCATGAGCCCGCGACCCGGCCGCGTGATCGAAATGGTGCCGATCGACCTGCCGCGTCCGCGCACGCCCGACATCATGCGCACGCCCGAGTTCCACCGGATCCACGACTACCTCACCGAGCTGCTGTTCGGCGGGTCCGGCGGCACGAGAGGAATCGCGTGACGGCTCGTCCGGCATGGCTCGGTGGCGCCGTCGGAATCGTCGGCGTGCTGCTGGTGTGGTGGCTGCTGGCCGCGCTCGGCGTGGCAGGCGGAACGATACCGACGCCGGTCGACGTGGCGGCGACCATGGTCAGCGACGGCGCCGGCCTGTACGGACCGAACTTCGCGGTCACGTCGAGCGGGGCTTTGCAGGGCTTCCTCTGGGGTAACGGCCTGGCGATCGCCCTGGCGGTCCTCGTGGTCCTGATTCCGCCGGTGGAGTCCCTTGCCACCCAGCTGGCGATCTTGAGCTATTGCACACCCTTGCTGGCGCTGGGCCCGATCATCCTGGTGGTCTTCGGCGGACGGGCGCCGACGATATTCCTCGCGGCGATGTACTGCTTCTTCACCACCATGGTCGGCACGCTGGCCGGACTGCGGTCGGCGGACAAGGCCAGCCTCGATCTGGTGGAGGCCTACGGTGGCGGGAAGTGGCAGAAGTTCACCAAGGTCCGGCTGTTCGCCGCCGCGCCGAATACCTTTGCCGCACTGAAGATCGCGGCGCCGTCAGCGGTCCTCGGAGCGATCCTCGGCGAGTACCTCGGCGGTGTCGACAGCGGAATCGGGGTCGCGCTCACCGCCGCCCAGACGTCGTACAATGTGCCACGCACATGGGGACTGGCCATCGCGGCGGCGGCCATGGCGGGCCTGGGCTATGCCATCGTCGCCGTGGTGGCAAGGCTGGTGACGCCTTGGACATCTGCGTCCTCGGCCCGGGGGGCGCGACGATGAACGCGAGCTTGCGTCGTGTCGGCCGCTTCCTGGCCCCGCTGGCCATCTCGATGGGACTTCTCTTCGCGCTGTGGTACCTGTTCCTCGCGGCCTTCCCGCAGGTCGGTCCCCGCGTCGGCAAGTCACCCACGGACGTGTGGAGCTACCTGTACGGCGGCCCCGCGAGTCACACCGCCCGGGCCAATCTTCTGGAGAACCTTCAGATCACGCTGCGAGACGCAACGATCGGCTTCGTCGCGGGAATCGGTGCTGCACTGATCGTTTCGGCGTTGTTCGTCTTGTTCTCCACCCTGGAACAGACGCTTCTGCCGATCGCGGTGTTGCTGCGTTCGGTGCCTCTGGTGGCGATGACGCCCATCATCGTCCTGGTGTTCGGGCGGGGAGTGGCCGCGGCGGCGGTAATGGCGGGAATCGTGGTCATCTTCCCCGCGCTGGTGATGATCATGACGGGCCTACGGGAAGCGCCACGGCAGGCGCAGGAGCTCGTCGAAGCCTACGGCGGCAACCGGTGGAGCGCGCTGCGCATGGTCGCGATCCCGTCCGCGCTGCCTTCGGTGTTCGCGGCGGCACGAATCTCGGTGCCGGGGGCGCTCATCGGAGCCTTGATCGGTGAATGGTTGGGCAGCGGTGAAGGGTTGGGCTCCAGCCTGATCAAGGCGATACCCCGCTATCAATACAACGAGCTGTGGGCGTCGGTCGCCGTCGTCACCATCGTGTCGATCGTGTTCTACGCAGTGGTCGGCGTCCTGGAGAATCTCGTGCTCGCGCGGTTCGGCCCCGACGCAGGACGGTCGTCCTGACAACCGGCGGCCGGGCGCTTAGTGTCTTCTGATGACACCTGCCCTACATCGCCGGGAGTTCGTCCGTTGTGCCGCACTGGCGGGGTTCGCCGTCGTGGGAACGGGACTGCTTGCCGCATGCGGCGGAAGCGGCTCGTCGGGTTCTTCCGGCGGAAGCGCGGCGGACGGATCCAAGTTCGGATCGGTTGCGGTCCAACTGTCCTGGATCAAGAACATCGAGTTCGCCGGTGAGTTCTTCGCGCTGGAGAAGGGCTACTACAAGGAGGCCGGGTTCGGCAGCGTCGATCTCGTCGCCGGTGGCGCGGCAGGCACCGGTGTCGAGGCGGGGCTCGACACGGGGAAGATCTGGATCGGGATGTCGGCGCCCCAACTCACCGCACCGGCGGTGCTCAACGGCCTGCCTGCGAAGATCGTCGGCGCGACCTATCAGAAGAACCCGTTCTGCATCGTGAGCTCGGCAGCCAAGCCGATCAATACGCCGCAGGAGATGGCGGGCAGGAAGATCGGCGTCCAGGACTCCAACCAGCTGGTGTTCGGCGCGCTGCTGGACGCCAACGGCATCGACCCCAAGTCCATCACCGTGGTGCCCGCACAGTTCGACCCGTCTCCGCTGGCAAACGGAGAGGTCGACGGATGGGTCAGCTATGTGACCAATGAACCGATTACGTTGGCGTCCAAGGGATTTGCGAACCACGCCATGTTGTTCGCTGACTTCAACCTGCCGCTCGTCGCGGAGACGTTCACGGTCAAGCAGGACACCATCGACAACGAGCGCGACAAGCTCAAGGCGTTCCTGATCGCTGAGATCAAGGGTTGGCAGGATGCCGTCGCCAACCCGGCAGAATCTGCCCGCCTCGCGGCGGAGGTGTACGGCAAGGACCAGCACCTCGACGTGGCCGAGCAGACCGAGGAGGCGAAGGCGCAGAACGGGCTAGTGGTCTCCGCAGACACCAAGGCCAACGGTCTGTTCACCATGACCCAACACCTCGTCGACGAGAACATCTCCGCGCTGAAGGCCGCGAAACTCGACATTGCCGCCGGGGACCTGTTCGACCTGTCGATCATCAACGAGATCTACACCGAACGTCCCGACCTGAAGATCTGAGATTCGCGTCGATCTGCGACGTCAGCCGTAGAAGCGCGTCACCCGGCTGCGCAGCCTGTCGATTGCGACCTCGAGCACGATCTTCTTCGCGCGCTTGATCAGGAACTCCGGGATCGGCGCGGCCAGGTCGACGATGATGTCGAACCGCACCCGCGTCTGGTCTCCCTCACGGGTGAGGTTGTACTCGCCGTGTTGACCCCGCTGCTGGAATGTATCCGACGCGTCCCACACCACCCAGTCGCGGCCCCAGTGGTACTCCAGGAGTTCCCTGTCGGTGATGCCCATGATCTTCACCGTCGCCTTGACGTGGCGCGGACGGCCATCGGGGTATCGATCGAGCACCTCGGCATGCCGGTGCACCGTCGACCACGACGGCACTTCCTCGATGTTGGCGAGCGCGTCGAGAATCGCTTCGGGCGCGGCGTCGAACATCACTTCTCGTGACGCTCTTACAGCCATGAGCAAATACTAATGAATACTCCGGCCTTGCGCAGGACTTTTTGCAGCTAATTTCGAGCGATAGGTCAATCATCGATCGCACCTGGTCCTTACCAGCCGATCTTGTCGAGTGGGGTGGTGCCCTTCGGCGGGGAGCCAACCGCTGCGGACGGGGTGCGGGAGAACCGCGGTGCGGGGGCGGCCTGATCGACCCCGTCGACCGTGACGACCGTCGAACGCGCCTTGAGATGTTCGTTCACGGACGCCTCGGTCCAGCTGAGCACGGGCGTGACGCAGGCGTCGGTGCCGGCGAACACCGCCGTCCACTCGTCACGGGTCTTGCCTGCGAACCGCTCTGCGAAGATCGCCTTCATCTCGTCGTAGCGGCCCAGCTCGAACTGGTTGGGCACCTCGTCGACCGACAGGCCCAGGCCGCCGACCAGTTGGGCGAAGAACTGCGGTTCGATGGCGCCGACCGCCATGTACTGGCCGTCGGACGTTTCGTAGGTCCGGTAGAAGGGCGCGCCGCCGTCGAGCAGGAACGACTCCCGCTGATCCCGCAGCGACCCCGTCGCCTTCATGGTCCACATCATCTGGGCCAGGATGCTGACTCCGTCGACCATGGCGGCTTCGATCACCTGGCCCTTGCCGGAACGTTCCCGCTCGTAGAGCGCGGCGACGATGCCGAGCAGGACGAACATCGATCCGCCACCGAAGTCGGCAACCAGGTTCAGCGGCGCCACGGGCGGCCGGTCACGGTAGCCGATGGCGCTGAGCGCCCCGGTCTGGGACAGGTAGTTGATGTCGTGGCCCGCCGTCATGGCCAGCGGGCCGTCCTGTCCCCAACCGGTGATGCGCGCGAAGATCAGCCGCGGGTTGACGGCCGCGCAGTCGTCGGGGCCGATGCCGAGCCGTTCGCAGGTGCCGGGCCGGAAACAGTCGAGCAGCACGTCGGCCTTGGCGGCCAACTCGAGCAGCACCCGAGGTTCCTTCTTGACGTCGAGGTCGACGACGCGCTTGCCGCGGTGCAGCAGGTCGATGTCCTCCGCGGGCATCTGCAGACCGCCGGGCCGACGCACCCGCACCACGTCGGCACCGAGATCGGCAAGGATCATCGCCGCGTGCGGTCCAGGGCCGATGCCGCCCAGTTCGATTACTCTCACCCCGGCGAGGGGTCCCGCGCCTTCGGACAAGGGTCAGCCGTCCTTCTTGATCTTCAGCACCTGCTTGCGCAGGCCTTCGGTGGCGCTTTCGGTTCCACCCTTCAACGCGCGCTTGAGGACGAATCCGGGCATGGGTATCGACAGGTCGATGGCGATGTCGAACCTGACTCGGGTCTTTTCGGGGTCCGTGTCCCTCAATGGGGTCAGGGTGTAGCTGGCGTCCTGCTTCTTCAACGCACCTGCCTTGATCAGGGTCCAGCTGACCTTGTCGTCGGACCAGGTGTACTCGATCTCCATCACGTCCGAGATGCCTGCGGTTTTCACCGTCATCTTGACCCGGCGCGGCCTACCGTCGTCGCCAGTCTCCAGGATCTCCGCACGCTGATATTGCGGCGACCACTCCGGCGTCGCCTCGACGTCGGCGATGACGTCGAGGATCTGCTCGGGGGACGCTTCGATCACTACTTCGCGGGAATCGCTGGTTGCCATGCCGCGACACTAGCGAACCCCGCACAGCCCATCACGCGCATTTGCCCGCCTCGATGTACTGCGCCGTTAACGTCGGAATGGAAGCATGCCGGGTGTGTCCACAGATCCGCAGACCATCGCTTACCCGGCGCCAGGCGCCCGCCCCCACCGCCGCGACACCGATGCGCTCGCACCCCACGTCATCGTCCTGTTCGGCGCGACCGGCGACCTCGCCAAGCGCAAGCTGCTGCCAGGTATGGCCTATCTCGTCCTGTCCGCCCTGGCACCGGAGATCCGGGTGGTCGGCACGTCGCTGGAGGAGCTCACCGACGACGAGTTCCGTGAGCTGACGAGGGAAGCCGTCAACGCGTTCGGCAGTCACAAACTGACCGACGAGCAGTGGGCCGCGTTCGCCAGCCGGATCTCCTATGTCCCGCAGGGCGCGGGTCCCGAGGCGCTGGCCGCCGCGGTGGAAGCCGCCGAGACCGAGCTGGGACCGGAAGTTCAGCGGCTGCATTACCTTTCGGTTCCGCCGAAGGCCGCGCGCGCGGTCATCACGATGCTCAAGGACGCGAAGCTCGTCGAGCGCTCCCGCGTGGTGATGGAGAAACCGTTCGGCACCGATCTGGCCAGCGCGGTCGAGCTCAACGACTTCGTGCACGAGACCTTCCGCGAGCGGCAGATCTTCCGGATCGATCACTTCCTCGGCAAGGAGGCCGCGCAGAACATCCTGGCGTTCCGGTTCGCCAACGGACTGTTCGAGCCGATCTGGAACCGCAACTTCATCGATCACATCCAGATCGACATCCCCGAGACGCTCGGCCTCGATCAGCGGGCGAACTTCTACGAGAGCACCGGCGCCTTCAAGGACATGGTGGTCACCCATCTGCTCCAGGTGATGGCGTTCGTGGTGATGGAACCACCGACGGCGCTGGAACCCCGCGCGATCAGCGAGGAGAAGAACAAGGTCTTTCGCTCGATGCTGCCGATCCACCGCGACCACGTGGTCCGCGGTCAGTACGCCGGCTATCGCCAAGAGGACGGTGTGGCAAGGGATTCCGACACCGAGACGTTCATCGCGCTCAAGGTCGGGATCGACAACTGGCGCTGGGCAGGCGTGCCGATCTACCTGCGCACCGGCAAGCGGATGGCCGAGGGCATCCGGGTCATCTCCATCGCGTTCAAGGAGGCGCCGCGAACCATGTTCCCGGCGGGTTCCGGTGTCGGCTCCCAGGGTCCGGATCACCTGACCTTCGACCTCGCCGACTCATCGAAGGTGTCGCTGTCCTTCTACGGAAAGCGCCCGGGTCCTGGCATGAAACTCGACAAGCTGTCCATGCAGTTCTCCACGCAGGAGACCGACTCCCAAGGCGATGTGCTCGAGGCCTACGAGCGGCTGATCCTGGACGCCATGCGCGGCGACCACACTCTGTTCACCACCGCCGAGGGCATCGAGTCACTGTGGGAGCGGTCAGCGCCGCTGTTGGACGATCCGCCGCCGGTCAAGATCTACCCGCCTGGCACGTGGGGCCCCAACGCCATCCATCAGTTGATCGCACCGAACGCGTGGCGGTTGCCGTTCGAGCGGGCGTGGCGGGAGAAGAAGTAGCGCCGTCCACTACGGCGGCGGCTCCAGCAGCGACTGCCAGGTCTTGTTGCCAGGGTTCCTGAGGTCGCCCTGCGTATACCGCCGACCGTCCGGGCCGATGTAGTCGCCGGTGGCCGGGTCGTAGGGAACGAAGGTGACCGGTGGAGCGGCGGGCGGCGGGGTACCCGACGGCTGCGGCACCCCCGGATCGGCGCCGGGCGGGTACTGCGGGATGCCCTGACCAGAGAGCGTCGCGTTGGGGTCGCCCTTCCAGTTGTAGCCGTCGTTGAGCGGGACGTACTGCTCGGCGCTTTCGCACATCTCGGCCGTCGGCGCGCGTTTGGCGGGATTGGTCTCGCACGGAATGTTGCGCACACCACGGACATTGAGGTCAGAGTCCTGCGGCACCCGGCAGTACAGCTCACCGGCGGGCCTGTCGGGATAGTCCTGGTCCGAGGGTGAACGCTGCTGGCGGACGGGCAGGAATCCGGTATTGCAGGGAGGTGGCGTGCTGAGGTTGAGGTTGAAGTCGAGGTAGATACCTCGATAGGCCTGTTTGACACCGGAATCCGCGACGGCGATCGCCGACATGACGGCGGTACCTTGCGGGTAGAGGACCAGCAGCTGCTCGAGATCGTT
>JAVRPF010000099.1:0-4086 GCA_032162385.1 Mycobacterium sp. | reverse complement strand
GATCGGATACGAGACCCAGAAGGGCGACGCCAGCGCGGCGTGGTTGCGACTGGGGGCGCTCGTGCTCGCACTGGCTGCGGTGGCGGCGCTGCTGATCAATCGTCGTCTTCCTGGCTGATCCCCGAGTCGCTTCGCTCCTGCCCGCCGAAGCTGATCCCCGAGTCGCTCCGCCCTGCCCGCCGAAGCGGGGGGACCGCCGGCACCGAGGCTGATTTCGAACTCAGCTGGCCGAGACGATAGGTTGGCGGGCATGCCCGAATTCGTATCGCGCTCCGTGCTGGTCACCGGCGGCAACCGCGGCATCGGTCTGGCGATCGCTCAGCGGCTGGCCGCCGACGGTCACGAGGTCGCGGTCACGCACCGTGGCTCGGGCGCGCCGGACGGACTGTTCGGCGTCGAGTGCGACGTCACCGACAACGAGGCCGTCGACCGCGCCTTCAAGGAGATCGAGGAGCACCAGGGTCCAGTCGAAGTGCTGGTGTCCAACGCCGGCATCTCCGCGGACGCGTTCCTCATCCGGATGACCGAGGAGAGATTCGAGAAGGTCATCGACGCCAACCTCACCGGGGCGTTCCGGGTGGCACAGCGGGCATCGCGCAGCATGCAGCGCAAGCGGTTCGGCCGGATGATCTTCGTGGGTTCGGTCTCCGGCACCTGGGGCATCGGCAACCAGGCCAATTACGCGGCCTCCAAGGCCGGTCTGATCGGCATGGCCCGCTCGATCGCCCGGGAGCTGTCGAAGGCGGGGGTCACCGCAAACGTGGTGGCCCCGGGCTACATCGACACCGAGATGACCCGCGCGCTGGATGAGCGGATACAGGCGGGCGCACTGGAATTCATCCCGGCGAAGCGGGTCGGCACCGCCGACGAGGTCGCCGGGGTGGTCAGCTTCCTGGCATCCGAGGATGCCAGCTACGTCTCCGGTGCGGTGATCCCGGTCGACGGCGGCATGGGCATGGGCCACTAGAACATTCGCACGGAGTAAGGGACTGACATGGCAGGGTTTCTCGAAGGCAAGCGCGTCCTCGTCACGGGGATCATCACCGATTCATCGATCGCATTCCACATCGCCAAGGTCGCCCAGGAGGCGGGCGCTCAACTTGTGCTCACGGGCTTCGACCGGATGAAGTTGATCCAGCGCATCGCCGACCGGTTGCCCAATCCGGCGCCGCTGCTGGAACTCGACGTGCAGAACGAGGAACACCTCTCGACGCTGGCCGACCGCGTCACCGAGGTGATCGGCGAAGGCAACAAGCTCGACGGTGTGGTGCACTCGATCGGCTTCATGCCACAGACCGGGATGGGCATCAACCCCTTCTTCGACGCTCCGTACGCGGATGTCGCCAAGGGCATCCACATCTCGGCCTACTCGTATGCCTCATTGGCCAAGGCGACTCTGCCGGTGATGAACTCGGGCGGCTCCATCGTGGGCATGGACTTCGACCCGACCCGTGCGATGCCTGCCTACAACTGGATGACGGTGGCCAAGAGCGCGCTGGAGTCGGTGAACCGGTTCGTCGCCCGCGAGGCAGGTCCGTTTGGGGTGAGGTCGAATCTGGTTGCCGCAGGCCCGATCCGGACACTCGCGATGAGTGCCATCGTCGGTGGTGCGCTCGGCGCAGAGGCTGGCGATCAGATGCGGCTGCTCGAGGAGGGCTGGGATCAGCGCGCCCCGGTCGGCTGGAACATGAAGGATCCGACGCCGGTTGCGAAGACGGTGTGCGCCCTGCTGTCCGACTGGCTTCCCGCGACCACCGGGACGATCGTCTACGCCGACGGCGGCGCACACACGCAGTTGCTCTAGCGATGGACGTCGATGCCGTACTGCTGCTGTCCTTCGGCGGGCCAGAAGGCCCCGAGCAGGTGCGGCCGTTCCTGGAGAACGTCACCCGCGGCCGCAACATCCCGCCCGAGCGCCTCGACGACGTCGCCGAGCATTATCTGCACTTCGGCGGGGTCTCGCCGATCAATGGGATCAACCGTGCGCTGATCGAGGCGCTGCGGGCGGAATTCGACCGTCGCGGCGCCGACCTGCCGATCTACTTCGGCAACCGGAACTGGGATCCGTACGTCGAAGACGCCGTTATCCAGATGCGGGACAACGGTGTTCGACGGGCGGCCGTGTTCGCCACGTCGGCCTGGGGTGGGTACTCGAGCTGTACGCAGTACGTCGAGGACATCGCCCGTGGTCGGGCGGCGGCGGGGGAGCGCGCGCCAGAGATGGTCAAGCTGCGGCAGTACTTCGACCATCCGCTCTTCGTCGAGATGTTCGCCGACGGGATCGCGGCCGCGGCGGCGTCACTGCCCGACGACCTGCGCGCCGAGGCCCGGCTGGTGTTCACCGCGCATTCTGTCCCGATCGTGGCCGACGAGCGGGTGGGGCCCCGGCTCTACAGCAGGCAGGTGGCCTACGCGACGCGGCTGGTCGCGGCTGCGGCCGGGTACCACGACTACGATCAGGTATGGCAGTCGCGTTCCGGTCCGCCGCGCGTACCGTGGCTGGAACCCGATGTCGGTGACCATCTTTCGGCGCTCGCCGAGCGCAGCACCCGAGCGGTGATCGTCTGCCCGATCGGCTTCGTCGCCGACCACATCGAGGTGGTGTGGGACCTCGACCGCGAGCTGCGCAGCCAGGCCGAGGATGCCGGGATCGCGTTCGCCAGGGCCGCCACCCCCAATGCCGACCCGCGATTCGCGCGACTGGCCGCCGACCTGATCGACGAGTTGCGCTTCGACACCGAACCCGCCCGCCTCGTCGGGCCGGATCCGGTGCCCGGCTGCGGGTGTGTCGTCAACGGTCAACGGTGCTCGTCCTCGCCGCGCTGCGTCGCTGCGGGCGCGCCGACGGACAGCGACTGAAAAGCCGCGCAGCTACCTCGAATTGCCGTGATAGCGTCGTTTTCACCGGCGCCGCGAGTCAGGGGGTAGCGGAGTGCAGCCAGGTTACGGGGATGGTTCACACTATGGAGAGCGGGCCGACAACGACGGGCCCCTTCCGGATTACCTGCAACCGGGCTTCGACCCTCGTGGTGCGGAGCCGCCGCGGAAGAGCAAGCTGCCGTGGATCATCGGGGCAGTCGGCTTGGTACTGATCGTCGCGGCAGTCGCCGTCGTACTGGCGGTGTGACTACCGCCGCCAGGCTGAGTGCAGGATCGCGCATACCGCGGCAATCCGCGCCTTGCGGACCACACCGTTCAGCGGCCGAAGCGCCTCGTTGGCGATCTGCATCTCCGAGGACGACTGCAGCCCGATCGGCATCAGCCCGGAACTCACGGTGATGATCGCGTCGACGTGGGCGGCGTTCTCCAGCACCCGCACTGCCCGCTCCGGGGCGTGCTCTGGCAGTTTGTGCAGGCGCCCCGCCTCGAGCACCTGCTCCACTAGCCCGCGCGGATCGGCGACGTCGGCACCCGTCGTACCGGCGCGCAACGTGCCGAGAGCGTCGGCGGCCGCACGCACCGCGGATCGTAGTTCGTACTCGGCTGCCCCGAGGTCGATGTGCTCACCGAACGGCATGGCCGACAGCGAGTACACCGTCCAGGACAGGGAGCTGATCTCGGGACCGTAGTCGGAGTCCTCGTCCGCATCCCCGTAGCCGTCGTCGTAGACGAACTCCGGAACCAGTCCCACCGCCTCAGACCCAGGGTGCGACACGATGATCGCCTCACCGGCCGTCACGGCGTCGGCCTGGAACTGGGTGCCCGCCACCAGACCGCGCACGTCGCCAGGCACCGGCAACGCCACCGAGATGGCGGGCTCGCCCGTGATGGGCCCCGCCGCGGTGCGCAGCGTCTGCAGCAGCGACACCGCTCCGGCATCGGTGAGGTCGGGCCACGGTAGCCCGGTGCGGCCTGCCGCGACCGAGTCGTAGGCGGTGACGGAATGCCTTGGTGCCCACTGTGACAACGCGTCCAAAACATCGTCGGGCGCGGCGAGACCAGCGAGCCAGGCGTTACTCCAGGCCGACAGCGAAACACTTGGGCTCCACATAATGCTCGCAGTGTAGTTGTTGCCGGCTCGGCAGGCTGCGTACGCGATAGGCTGCGCCCATGCCCGTTTGGTTGTTGTGGCTCATCGCAGCAGTG
>JAVRPF010000098.1:0-5721 GCA_032162385.1 Mycobacterium sp. | reverse complement strand
ATGATGTCGCGTTGGGTGTCGAAGGCGTAGTCGGCGCCGAACTTCTGCCACAGACCGAACGAGAATGCGGGTAGGTCGAGTCCCGAGACGCCCGCGCGCCGGAATGGCAGTGTGTCGTAGCGGTTTTCGGCTGCGAGGTGCACCCGTGGGTAATGGGGGAACTGGTCGGTCATCAGAGATCTCGCTATCTGTGGTGGGAACTCAACGGCGGGGGGGGCGTCGCAGCGCGGCGGGTTGCAGGGCGGGGTTATCGCGCCCGGTGTCTCGCTCGAGGAACTGGGTGCCGGGGTCGACGATGTCGTCGATCCGGTCGAGCACGTGATCGCTGAGTTCAATCGATGCCGCCTTGAGGTAGGCCTCGAGATGTGCGGGTGTGCGCGGGCCAATGATGACGCTGCTGATGGCCGGGTGATTGAGGGCGAAGGCAACCGATAGCTCGATCGTGCTGAGTCCGTTGTCTTCGGCGAGTCGGGCCAGCGCGTCGGCGGCGGCAAGCTTGCGGTGATTGCGCTCCAGCGAGATGTCGAAACGCCCCGGTATCAGGTCGGCGCGGGCCGAGGTGGGCTGCTCGCCGCCGAGCCGGTACATGCCCGAGGGCCAGCCTGCGGCTAGCAGTCCGTAGCTGATGACGCCGAGCCCATACTTCTGCACCACGGGAAAGACTTCACGTTCGGAACCACGGACCAACGGCGAGTGGGGCAGCTGCTCGGTTTGCGGCGCGATCAGGCCGTGCTTCTCGGCCAGCCACTGCGCCTCGACGAGCTGATGGGCCGGGAAGGCCGGCGTGCCGTAGTAACGGATCTTGCCGGAGCGCACCAGTCCGTCAAGGGTGGTCAGCGTCGCCAACAGATCGGTGCGCGGGTCGGGTCGGTGCGCCTGGTAGAGGTCCAGGTAGTCCGTGCCCAGTCTGCACAGGCTGTCCTCGGCCGCCTGGATGATCCAGCGGCGGCTGTTACCGGCGTGCTGCGGGTTGTCCCCAATTTGGTTGTGGAACTTCGTCGCAAGGAATAGATCTTCGCGCCGGACCGACGCCGACTTCAGCGCCTTGCCGACGATCTCCTCGGACGATCCATCACCGTACGCGTCGGCTGTGTCGAGCACCGTGATCCCGGCGTCGATCGCGGCGTGGCTGAACTCGATGCTTTCGCCCTCTTCGGCCCAGCGACCGAAGTTCATGGTCCCGAGCGTGAGGGGGCTGACCAGGACACCCGTGCGGCCGAGGCGACGGGTGAGTTCCAGCGACATGCGGTTGAGGTTTCCTCTCGTGGTTTCAGAACAGCCCGGACGTCGGCGGTTCCTCGCCGACCAGGTGGTAGCCGCCCGCGACCGCCACCTTCCAATTTCGGGGGTTGTGATTGGCGATCGTGCGGGCGTTGCGCCAGTGCCGGTCGAAGGCGTATTTGCGGTCAGTAGCGGAGCCACCGCCCACGTCGAAGATCAGCTCGGCCGCCCGCAATGCCGATTCGGCGGCAACGTACTGCGCCTGCGCCACATTGACCGCGGCCGAGGCAGCCAGGTCGCGGAGCTCCCCGGCCGGGGCGAGCAGGACTTGCCCGGCGGCCTCCGCCGCGAGGAGCACGACCGCCCGCGCGGCATTGGCGCGCGCGGCGATCTCTCCGACGACGTGCCGTACGTAGGGATCGTCCACCGTCCGGTCGGCACTGCTGTGCTTGATCGGGCGCGCCTTCGTGCAGGCGAACCACAGCGCGTCATCCAAGGCGGCGGCCGCAATGCCCGCCTCGACGGCGGCGAGGTAGAGCTGCGCGAACGTGCCCTGCCACGGGTTGGGTGGCGGCGTGTCGCCGATCCGCTGGATCTCGTCGACCTCGACCCTGACGTCGTGTAGCCGTGTGGTGCCCGAGGCGGTCAGACGTTGGCCGATGGCATCGAAGTCATCGAGGCGTTCCACGCCCTCGCGGTCGACGGGCACGGTGAATTGAACGACTCTGCCGTCGTCGTCGACCGCGCTGCCGCCAAACCACTGGGCATAGAGCCCGCCGGTGGAGTAGTACTTCTCCCCCGCGATGCGAAACTCGTTGTCCTTCTCGTACAGTCGGGTCGCCACCCCGCCTGCCGGTCCGCCACGCTCATTGCCGGTACCGGTGAACAGGTCCCCGGCGCGCAGCCGCTCCAGGATGTGCGCGCGGTTGGGCACGTCGTTGGGCCCGACGATGGTGTGAGCGGCCAGGAAGCTGGGGCGCAGTGCCTGTGCCACGTTGGAGTCCGCTCGGGCGATGGCGATGACCAGATCCGCCACGTCCCGAACCGTGCCACCGGCGCCGCCGTCGTGCACCGGGATTCCGGTGAGCGTGATCCGGTGCTCGCGGAGCTCACGCACCTCGTCGTAGGAATAGTCGCGGGTGCCCTCACGCTCCCGCGCACCTTCGGCGAGACGGGTCAGGACCGGCGTGATCGCGGCCCGGATCCCGGCTACGGTCAGCGCCTCCGGATGCTCCGACGTCACCCCGGTGGCTGTCATGCGTTGACCTGCACCAGATCCGGCAATCCCAAACTGGATCGCAGAGTCGAACCCTCCGGGTTGCGCAGCCGCGGCACCACGTCGCGAACCGCCTCCTCGATCGCCGACGCCGAACCACGAGGCGCTAGGACGAATCCGTCGATACCGTCGACTGCCGTCCACGTCGGCACGTCGGATAGATCGTCGAACACCCGCAGCAGCACCGCAACGTCTTCTCGACGACGGCCGGCAGTGACCAGTTCGCCCGAGAGCGCCCCCGCCGCACCGACGGCGTGGGCCGGGTCGACGATCACAGCATCGGCAGCCTGGGCGATCCGCGCCCATCCCAATTCCGCTGGATCGGCGGCGAGCAGAACCGGCCGTCCCTGCACCGACGCCGGACCATCCAGGGATCCCCGCACGCGATAGAACCTGCCCTCGAAGTGGACCGGGCGGATCAGTTCCTCATCGACCACCAGCGCGGCAGCCTGATCACCCAGTAACGCGTTGCGCGGGAAAGACTCCCATAGTCCGGTGAGGACGGCGGCGTACTCGGCCCATCGTTGCGCCCGATCATCGGCCGCGGCATCGGGCTGCACGGCGTCGCTGACCTCGTCCCCGTCCCCGGTGCGCAGCACCACACCCGCGCGGCCCTCGGTGGCCCGATCGAGGGACAGTACTCGGCGGCCCAGATTGTAGGGGGCATGGTGGGTGGTCGGGCTGTCGATCACGAACGACACACGGCTGTGGCGACCGGCGAGATAAGCACCCACGATCGACGGGTCAATCGTGGACTTGTCAGAGCCGTTGTCCACCAACCGAATCCCGGTCGCGCCGACGTCCTCAGCTGCAGCGGCGATGGCGTCGGCCTGTGCCAAAGACACCTGGCCGGCGGACGCACCCACGGTCAACTCGACGAAGACACTCATACGCTTGCTTCATCGAGCCGGCGCGGTGCTTGCGGCAGCCCGATGCCCAGATGACCACGCAGCGTGGCGGACTCATATTCGGTGCGGAAGAGTCCGCGCCGTTGCAGCACCGGTACCAGGTGATCTGCGAAGTCATCGAACCCCGACGGCAACACATCGGGCATCACGTTGAAGCCGTCAGCCGCACCGTGGCGGTACCAGAGTTCGATGTCGTCGGCGACCTGTTCGGGCGTACCGACCACGATGCGGTGACCGCCACCTCCGGACAACTTCTTGAGTAACTGTCGCAGTGTCGGGTTCTCCCGCGCGATGATGCCGCGGATGACGCGGTAGAAGGTCTGCGATCCGCCTGCGTCATCAGGGTCACGCAGCAGCTCAGCCGGGATCGGTTCGTCGTCGGCGAGTCCGTCGAGGGAGAAACCGAGCTGACCGCCAAGCCGTTCACGGGCGTAGGCCTCCGGCAACACCTCGTCGAGCAGTTCGCGACGCTCCCAGGCCTCGGCCTCGGTGCTGCCCAGCACCGTCGATAGACCTGGCAGGACCACTACCTCGTCGGGGTCACGGCCGAATCGAGCTGCACCCTGACGTATCTCGGTGCGGAACTCACGTGCGCGATCGATGTCCTGCTCGGCGGAGAAGATGACTTCACCGACCCGGGATGCCAACGTCTTACCGTCACTGGAGCCACCGGCCTGCACGATCACCGGTCGACCCTGTGGCGAGATCACTTCGGTTCGCACAGCCCACGACGACACCACCCGCGCGACCAGTTCGCCGGCTCGTTGGTACCGAAGTCCGTGGTCGGGTTCGGCGTCGCGACCAAAGTTGCCGGCAGCGACGGGACCGGCCGTGGTCACGACGTTCCAGCCGAACCGTCCGCCGCTGAGATAGTCCAGATCGCCGAGCCGGCGAGCCAATTCGTGTGCATCGTTGTAGGACGATGACAGCGTCGCGATGAGTCCGATTCGCTCGGTCTGACCGGCCACGCGGGACAGCACGGTGGTCGGCTCCAGGTTGTTGCCGGTGCGGTGCCGGATGGTCGGCTCCAGGGCCGGGGTATCGGCCAGGAACACCGCGTCGAGTTTGGCGGCCTCGGCCTTGCGGGCGATCGAGGTGTAATGGTCGATGGTGTAGCTGGCCAACCCATCAGTGCCCGGGAACCGCCAGGAACCGCCGAAGACGCCTGCGTTGAGGATGTTGACGTTCAGATGGAGCTGCGGTGTCATGATGCCGCCTGCTCAGCGTCAGGGGCCGCTGGTTGTCCCGCGTAGTAACCCGACACCGGAGGGCGGCCGTTGACCAAGAAGTCCGCGACGACTCTCGGTTTGTAGATGACCGGGTTATGCGAGGCCAGCGTGCGTGCGTTGCGCCAGTGCCTGTCCAGATGCACACCATTGCGCACCGCGGACGAACCGACGGCGTTGAATGCCGTGTTCGCCGCGTCGAGGACCGCTTCGATGACGGCCACCTGTGCGGCCGACGTTTCGACGTAGGCGGCGCCGTAGTCCTCTTCGCGGCCAGAGGTGTGTGCATCTTGCAACCGTTGCGCGACGTGACCGAGTAAGGATTCGGCGGTCAGCTTTCGCGCGTACAGGGTTCCCACGACGGCAAGCACGTCCGGATCGGCGGTCGCGTCCTGGGTGAGCGCATGCCGGCTGGTGCGGGTCCGCGCGCGGACGATGTCAATGGTCTCGGCGAGCAGACTCCTGGCAATCCCCGCCAGGTTGGCCAGATGAACGATCTGGACGAACGAGTCCAAGCCACGCAGGGAGTCGGCGTACCGGCCGACATTGCCATGCTCTTCGACCGGTACCTCGGTGAGATGAGTTGTTCCGCTTCCCGTCTGACGCTGACCAATACCATCCCAGTCGTCGACGTGCTGCACACCGGGATGGCGGCCCGGGATCACCGCAAACCCGCGCTGTCCCTCTTCGTCGACGACCGCCGTGCGGATGTAATCGGCGAACCGCGAACCGGTCGAATAGAACTTGGTACCGGAGACCCGCAGCGCACCAGCATCGTCGCGGTACACACGGGTCGTGATGGCGCCGAATCCGTCGGGTGAATCCAGCCCGGCGACCTGCGATGACGGCTCGGATTGTGCATTGCCGAACACTGCCCCGCTGTTGACCGCGTGGAACCAGTGCTGCTGGATCACGGGATCGGTTTCCAGCCGAAGGATTTCGGTCGCGGTGAAGTGACCGCGCCAGATCTGCGGGATGTTGGAATCGGCCTGCCCCGCCTCGGCCAGGAGCGCGACGAAGGTGGGCAGGTCTACGTCGAAGCCGCCGAACTCGCGCGGTACCCGTAACCGCCCGAATCCGGCGTCGGCGA
>JAVRPF010000097.1:0-7236 GCA_032162385.1 Mycobacterium sp. | reverse complement strand
GTAACCGCTTGCTGCGCCGTGCTTTTCGTGGTAGGCAGCGTCTACTCGACGGTGACGTTCACCCGCATCTGGCGAGACAATCCGACCCGGCAGTATCTGCTGACCGCCGAAGCCAGCCTGGTCCAGGCAAACGCCACCTCCAGCGCACCCATGCTCGACCAGGAAGTCGACCCGCTGGTGCTGCAGCGCGTCGCCTGGCCGGAGAACCTGGCCAGCCACGTGTTCGCGCTACTGCGCAACCGACCCGAATTCGATTCGAGCACAACGGATCTACGAATGCTCGACATGAATGGTCGGGTGCTCCCCGCCAAGGTGACGTGGGTGCGCTCGATCGTGCCGGGTCCTGCGCCGCAGTGCGGTTACTTGGTCCAGCCGGACGCCCCCGTGCGGATGCCGCTGGACGGACCGCTGCTGCCGTCGGAGTGGACGGCCGAGATCAACTACCTGGCCAACAGCGACGGCTCGATGACGTTGTCGCTGCCCGAGGGCGTCGAGTCGAAAGTTCGGGTGCGACCGGGTTTGAACCGTGTCTTCGTGCGGTTGTCCGGCGCCGGCGACGCGATCCTGGCCAGCGCCAACACCTCTGCGCTGTCGGTATGTCTGGCGGCAGGGCCCGTCGGATATCTGGCACCGAGGTAGTGATTCACAGGCGATAATCAGTAAATGCTCGAATTCGTTAGGCGTGCGCGGTGAGCGTGCTCGACGGCTTCTACACGACGTGGTCGAACGCGAAGGCCACCTTCGGCGACGGCACCCCGCAAACCGGCGAGCAGTACGACGGCAGCGCCAAACTCAGTCAGGCGCAGTCCACCCTTGATTCAGCCGCACCCGGATCTCGCTGGACCGGAGCCGCGTCCACCGCCTACGGGGCGGCAAATGCCGAGCATCAACGGGTCATCGGCGAACTCAGCGGTTTGGACAAGCGCCTCGCCGCCCAGGTCAACCAATCCGCTGAGGTGGTCGCGAACGGACGCACCCAGCTGGACGCCGTGCGCCAGTGGGTAACCGACGCGGCGGCGAGTGTTCCTCCCGGCAAGAACCAAGACCGGATTCTGATGCCCATCGTCAGCAAGGGCATCGGGCAGGTCATGGACATCGTCCAGAAGACCAATGGCGAGTTGGGTTCGATCGGCGGGAAGATTCGCGGGATCGGTGGCGAGTACACCGCGCTAGGCGATCAGAAGTTCGCGCCGAAGGAGGGCACCGGCGATGCGTTGGGGGTCACGGGCACGGAGTCGGACGAGGACACCAAGAAGCGGGCCGAGGAAGACGTCCGAAAGACCCTTCACGATGGAGATGAGGAGGCCGCGGCGCGGGTCGACAAGGTTCTCCATGGAGTCGCGCCATACGAACCGCTCACGGATGAGGAGGCCGCGTATCTGCATCAGATGCAGGTGCAGCAGAAAGATATGTCCATCCAGGACATTCACGCGGCCGAGCAACAATTGGGCGACCACAAGAACGTCGTTGGCGACTCATGGCAATTGATGAGCAACGACGATGTGAAGTACGACGATCCGGACCATCCGGGCCAACCGATCACGGGAAGCCGCGACCAGCTCCCCGACCACGTCAAGACGATGATGACGATCGGCACCATCGCGGACGACCCCAATCGGACGGGCGAGACCGAGGTCAGGAACATGGCGGAGATCCTGAAGGACGGCAGGAGCGAACTGCAGACCGGCACCGAAGTCGACCGCGGGATGATCGAACTCTCGGACCGGCTGATGGACTACCAGTCCCCCACCAACGAACAGGCCGTGCGCGACATCTTCGACTCAGCGGGACGCGACCACCAGATCATCACCGACCAACTGCTTGGACGGAATGAGGGCGACCGGAACGGCTTCCTCCACGACGTCAACTCGATGAACTGGCGGGACGACGGCAAGTCCGCGGGCAACCTCTTCAGTTGGACGCACGACGCCGCCAACGGTCCGGAGGCAGGCGTCGCGGCGGAAGCGGCTGAGCAGTACGCGGACTACATCGGCACCCACAAGGACGAATTGCTTCACATTCCGGGATTCGGTGACCAGACCCTCGGTCAACACAATCCCGAACTCGTGAAGGCCTACGCCCATGGTCTGACTCCCTACATGGCAGACATCGCGGGCGTTTCGGGAGGAGCGAACGACGCGTTCGGCGACCTCGACGGCGGCGCGCCCGACAAGCCCGTCGCAAAGGGCTTGTTCGCGGTACTTGGCACCGATCGGGTGGCATACGTCGAATTCAACGGCGCTGCCGACCAACTCGGCCTCGACAAGGCTCACCAATGGGCCGAGGACGTCAAGAACGGCCGCCCGGTGATGGCCGAAGACCCAAGGATGGCGGATGCTGCCGTGTTGAAGGGCTTGGTCGCCTCCGGGACCGCTGAGGGAACCCACGCGTTGGGCCTCAACAATGCCGACGCCGCGGATTGGCGGAAGGCGGCCTACGGCGCGGGCGTCACCGGGCTCAGCGCGCTCGCGGGCCCCGTAGGGGGCCCCGCTGTCGAGATTTTCGGCAGCGCAATGGAAAGCTCCGTGCTAGGAGGGCCGATCGACACCGGTGGGGGAGATCCGTCGCCCATCCTCCCCGACGAGGCGTCGCGATTCGCTGCGAATGCGCTCATTGCGGACGGATTCAAACTCGACGGATTGGACCATTACATGGTCGATGGACGGGTCGCATCCGTCGAGGAGATGAATGACCTCGGCATAACAGCACCGGATCACGCGACTCTCAACACAGCTCTGAGCACGGCGTTGAGCGGCGTAGTGGGCGCAAACAATCCCTCGAAGGATTTTCAGCTCTGGTACAACCAGATCGTGGCTGGGTCCTGATGACACTTCGGTTTCGAACCCTCGCCGCGATCATGATGGCGGCCTCGACAGTACTAACTGGTTGTCAGCTCTTCAGCAGCCGCCAGCCTGCCATTCACCGATGGAGTGGCCCCGTCGGCGACCTGCGCGCACACTGGAGCGCCCAACCGGGAATCGATCTCTTGAACGGCCCCGCGGTGCCATTGAGGGCATACATCGAGTCACGATGGCTGGCGCAGTGGGCCGGCAGCCTCGACTACGCCTACCCTGGATTCACTGACGCGGTGCCCCCCAATGACGAAGGTACTTCCACCATCGGCGCGGGTCAGCGCAGACCAAGTGTCGAGACGCACCTGACCTCCCCCTTGATCGGCAACGAGCAGTTCCACATCTTGTCGGTCAACGGATCGGGTCGTGATGTGTTGGCCACCATCTGCAACTACACCTATTCGGTGTCGAAGCGGAACGACGACGGGACCTACTTCAGCGTCGCGAGTAAGGCAGTCCGTGAGCCCCGCGGCATTTATGCCGAGCAGGTCTCACTCATCGCCCCGGCTGAGCAAGCACAACCCCCGCTGCCACCTCAGGAAGGACCGGCGACCTCATCGGACGCTGATGTGTTCGGCGGCTGGACGGTGACCGGCAGCCTCAGCTCCATCTCCACGGACCGGCCGGGTTTCGCGAACGCCTGGCCGACGTATGACGCGGACACCCAGTCGTGCGTGGACCAAGCTCCCGACCCGCCGGCCAGAATCGCATTCCTGATCAACGGCAACCACCCACGCGATGAATTTCCCACGTCTCCGGCCAGCCCAGGTTGGCCAGAGAAGGAGTGAGCGAGGCTGCAGACTGCCTCGCGCTGTCCCTGTGCATGGGCGCCCTCACCAATGCAGTCGGAGATGTCGTGGGCAAGAATACAACCCAGTAGGTCAGATGGCCCAGGGCTACGAAGACCTCGTCAAGAATCCCGAACCGATACATCCTCGTGCCAAACTAGTAAGCATGACTAACTTACTCGATGAGGGTCTGCAAGTCTTCCGCGAGCTGCTGCCCGGCGTGCTGCCCGACGGGGACGTCGACTTCGGCGGCGGCTTCGCCCCCGAACTGATGGACATCGGCATCGAGAACATCTTCGGTCGGCTGTGGACGCGGAGGGGCTCAGCCGCCGTGATCGCAGCCTGGTCACGCTGGGCATCCTCATCACTCTTCGCGCCTCCGACGAGCTGAAGTTCCACTTTCAGATCGCCCGCAGCAATGGCCTCACCGACGAGGAACTCGCCGAGGTCATCTACCACGCCAGCGGCTACGCCGGCTTCCCTGCGGCCAACACCGCAAAGAGTGTGGCAGTCGAGGCGTTCGCCTCGAAGTGACCGTTTAGCGCTGCCCCGCAACGGCAATGGATCTGGGTGTGCAGTTCGCATCCGCGCCGATCCGCCACCTGAGAACGACTGTCGACGGGGTCGACACGTTCTACCGGGAAGCCGGGCCAGCCGACGCCCCGGTGGTCCTTCTGCCCCACGGCTACCCGGCGTCGTCGTTCGTCTACCGCAACCTGATGGCCGCACTCGGTCACCGCTACCGCCTCATCGCACCCGACCTGCCCGGGTTCGGTTACAGCGCAACGCCTTCGCCCGATGACTTCGGCTATACCTTCGACGCGTACGCAGCGTTCCTCCAGGCCTTCGTCGACGCAGTGAATCTGGAGCGGTACGTCACCTGGCTGCACGACTACGGCTCGCAGTTCGGCTTCCGCCTGGCTCTCGCCGCGCCCGACCGCGTTGCGGGACTAATCATCCAGAACGGCGACATCTACGAAGACGCGTTCGGTCCCAAGTACGACTACCTCAAGAAATCGTGGGAGAACCCCGGGTCCGCCGCCAGACGCAACATCGCCAAGCACGTCACGCTCGACGGATTCGAAAGCGAGTTCCGCGGCGAACTCCCCGACGACGTGGCCAACCGGATCAGCCCCGACCTGTGGACGCTGCACTGGTCGCTGATGTCGACACCGGAGCGCATCGCCAACCTCATCCGCCTCCTGGAGGACCAGCCCTCGACGCTGGACTGGTTCGCGAAGGAACAGGCCTACCTGAGGGACCACCAACCACCGACGCTGATCGTGTGGGGCCCGCATGACGGCTACATGCCGGAGAAGTCGGCGCGCGCATACCTTCGCGACCTTCCCGACGCTCCGATCCACCTGCTCGGCGGCGGGCACTGGCTGTTGGAGACCCACCTGGACGAGGTCATGCCGTTGGTCGACGGGTTTCTCGCGGAGGTCGTCTCGCCCAACGTGACGTGACGGCGAAGAATCCCGGGAAACTTCGCCGTGGGCGCACGCTCGGCGAACAATCCAACGCGGAGCCGCCTGGGGGAATCGAACCCCCGACCTTCTCATTACGAGTGAGACGCTCTACCGACTGAGCTAAGGCGGCGCGCCCGTTCAGTCGTCCGGGCGGGACGAGTCTACGGCAGCAGCCGTCGAGCGCCCAAGTCGCTTCCCACCGCCGGAGATCAGCTACGCAGCGCCTGCCCGACGGTCGCCACCATGGCGTCGACGGCGAACTTCGGCTTCACGTTGACCGCGAGCGCCTCCCGGCACTCCAGCACCGCCTCGATGCACCGCAGCAGCCGGTCGGGGGGCACGACCGCCGCCATCGCAGCGACCTTGTCGGCCATGTCGGGATGGTTGGGCTCCACCTCGCCGGCACCCGACGACACCAGGAGCGCGTCGCGGAAGTAGGTGGCGAGGTCGATCAGCGCCCGGTCCAGGGCATCGCGTGACGCCCGGGTGTGACGCGACTTCTGCCGCTTCTCAAGGTCTTTCAGCGCGCCCGTCGCTCCGCGCAGGGCTCCGGCGGTGCCCTTGCCGGTGCCGCCCGCTCCCAGCGCCGTGCGTAGCTCCTCGGTCTCGGACTCGTTGCGGCCACCGGTCAGCGACTTCGCCTCGTCCTCCGCGGTCGCGACCAACTCCTCGGCGGCGGCATACGCCCGCGACGGCGTTGCCGCATCGCGAGCCAAGCCCAGCGCACGCTCCCGGCGCCGGCGCGCGTGCTCGTCGGTGGCCAGTCGCCGCGCCCGGCCCACATGGCCGCCGCTGACGGAGGCCGCCCACCGGGCGTCGGTAGCCGGCAGGCCGTCCGTGTCGATCAGCACCTGGGCGATCGCGTCCACCCGGGGCGTCACCAACGCGACGTGGCGGCAGCGCGACCGCAGGGTGATCGAGATGTCCTCCGGATCCACCGACGGGGCACACAGCAGGAAGACGGTCGACGGCGGCGGCTCCTCCACCACCTTGAGCAGTGCGTTCGCCGCACCCTCCGTCAACCGGTCGGCGTCCTCGACCAGCACGACCTGCCAGCGTCCCGTCCCGGGCTTGCGCGATGCGATCTGCACGATGTTGCGCATCTCGTCCACGCCGATCGACAGACCCTCGGGAATGATCCGGCGCACGTCACCGTGCGTGCCCGCCATGGTCGTCGTGCAGGCCCGGCACTCCCCGCAGCCAGGCACGCCGTCCGACGTGCACTGCAGCGCGGCCGCGAAGCACAGCGCCGCGATCGACCGCCCGGACCCCGGCGGGCCCGTGATCAGCCACGCATGGGTCATGTTTCCGATGGTCATGGCGCTGTGAGTCGAATCACCGCGGGCCGCCACCGCGGCGGCCACCAACTCTGCTTCGACGGCGTCCTGGCCCACCAGACGCGAGAAAACACCACTCATCGGAACCCAACACTAGTGGCCCAACCCGACACGACCTTGCAGACAGCGGCGCTACGCGTCCCCGCCGCCCGATACGGTTGTCGGGTGACCAAGGCGATACCGACAGGGCGAATCACCGCATTCGTCCGTTGGGTCGCGCGTACGCCGTGGCCGGTGTTCACCCTGGGCATGCTGCAGGCCGACATCATCGGCGCGTTGCTCGTGTTCGGCTTCCTGCGCTTCGGGCTGCCCCCCGAGGACCGCATCCAGTTGCAGGACCTGCCCGTCTTCAACCTGGCCATCTTCCTCGGCTACCTGTTCGTGGCGTTCACCGTCGGGGCGTGGCTGACCCTGCGCCTGCTGATCCCGGTGATCCGCTGGCAGCGCCGCGACACGCTGCTGGTCGACGGCGACTCGGCCGCCACCGAGCTGGCACGCGTCCGGGCGTTGAAGATGCCGTTCTACCGGTCGGTGATCAGCGTCTCGAACTGGCTCCTCGGCTCCGTCGTGTTCATCGTCGCCAGCTGGCCCGTCGCCAGCCATTCCGCCCCGGTCGTCGCCGTCGCCACCGCCCTGGGTGCCACCGCCACGGCGATCATCGGCTACCTGCAGTCCGAGCGCGTGCTGCGGCCCGTCGCCGTCGCGGCGCTGCGGGGCGGCGTGCCCGAGACCTTCCGGGCACCCGGCGTGATCCAGCGCCAGGTGCTGACCTGGGTGCTGTCCACCGCAG
>JAVRPF010000096.1:0-2500 GCA_032162385.1 Mycobacterium sp. | reverse complement strand
CTGCTCGACGAGCAGTCCATCCTGGGTCTCGCTCTCGGCGCTGGGGTGTCGGGGCTGCTCCCGATACCGGAAATCCAGTACCTCGCCTACCTTCACAACGCCTTGGACCAGATTCGCGGCGAAGGCGCGACGCTGCAATTCTTCTCGAACCGGCAATACCGCAATCCCATGGTCGTCCGCGTGGCC
This sequence comes from Mycobacterium sp., assembly GCA_032162385.1. Taxonomy (GTDB): domain Bacteria; phylum Actinomycetota; class Actinomycetes; order Mycobacteriales; family Mycobacteriaceae; genus Mycobacterium. The sequence continues at coordinate 2,314 of JAVRPF010000096.1, read as the reverse complement.
GGCTACGGATATCAGAAGGGGTTCGGCGGACACTTCCACAACGACAACTCCGTCGCCGCGATCCGCGACATCCCGGGTGTGGTCGTCGCCTCGCCGGCACGGCCCGACGACGCTGCCGCGATGCTGCACGCTTGCGTGGCTGCCGCGAAGGCGGCGGGAATCGTCTGCATCTTCCTCGAACCCATCGCGCTGTACCACACGCGGGACTTGTACGACGACGGCGACGATGGCTGGCTCGCGACCTATCCGTCGTGCCATCGCGTCGCACCGATAGGCCGTGCCCGCACCTACGGTGACGGCAGGGATTTGACGATCATCACGTTCGGCAACGGTCTACGGATGAGCCTGCGCGTCGCCCGCCGACTGGAACGCGTCGACATCGCCACCCGCGTCGTCGACCTGCGGTGGCTGGCACCACTGCCGGTTCAGGACATGCTTCGCGAAGCCACCGCCACCGGGAAAGCCCTCATCGTCGACGAGACCCGCGGGACCGGTGGCGTGGGCGAGAGCGTGCTCGCGGCACTTCTCGCGCGTGGCTTCTCCGGCGGTGTCGACCGGGTCGCCAGCTTGGACAGCTTCATCCCGCTCGGCGACGCGGCCCTGCAGGTGCTGCTGTCGGAGGAGACCATCGAAGCCGCAGCGATGAAACTTGCCCGCAATCAGCCTTGATAGCTTGAGCTCATGACGGAAACACCCGGACTCGACGGCGCCCGTCCCCTGGCCGGGGTGCGGATCGTCGAGATCTCCAGCTTCGTTGCGGTGCCGCTGGCCGGGATGACGCTGGCGCAGCTCGGCGCCGAGGTCATCCGCGTCGACCCGGTCGGCGGCGCCGCCGACTATCGTCGCTGGCCGGTGACCAGCGACGGCGACAGCATCTACTGGGCCGGGCTCAACAAGGGCAAGCAGTCCGTCGCCGTCGACGTGCGCTCGTCCGACGGGCAGGACCTCATCCAGCGCCTGATCGCCGACAGCGGCGTCCTGATCACCAATGTGGTCGGACGCCAATGGCATTCGTACGACGCGCTGGTGCGCGTGCGTCCCGATCTGATCCACGTCGAGGTGTCCGGCCGCGCGGACGGCGGCACCGGAGTCGACTACACCGTCAACGCAGGCATCGGCTTCCCACTGGTGACGGGTCCGGTCGGACTCGACAGCCCGGTCAACCACGTCCTGCCCGCATGGGACGTGGCATGCGGTCTCTACGTGGCACTGGCGGTTACCGCGGCCTTGCGGCATCGTGACGCCACCGGCGAGGGCGAGCGGATCGGCATCCCTTTGGAGAACGTGGCGCTCGCGACGGCGGGCAACCTCAGCTTCCTGACCGAGGTGATGATCAACGGCACGCCGCGGGAGCGGATCGGGAACTCGATCTTCGGTCAGTACGGTCAGCAGTTCGCCAGTGGCGACGGGGCGTCGTTCATGATCGTCGCACTCACCGGACGGCACTTCAGGGATCTGACGGAGATCACCGGAACGACGAAAGCCGTTGCCGCGCTGGGGGAGGCGCTCGGCGCCGACTTCACCGACGAGGGCGACCGGTACCGGCACCGCGACGCGCTCACCGGGCTGTTCACCGTATGGTTCACCGACCGCACCGCCGACGAGGTGGCCGCGGCGTTGTCGGCGACCTCGATCCTGTGGGAGCGCTACCGCACCTTCGCCGACGTCGTCACCGACGACAAGGTCACGTCCAACCCGCTGTTCACCGAGCTGGATCAGCCGCGCATCGGCCGCTACCTGGCGCCCGGTTTGCCGTTGTGGATCGGCGGCGTCTATCCGCCTGCGGTCGCCGCCCCGGAGCTGGGCGATCACACCGCCGCCGTGCTGCGGGACCGGCTGGGTTTGACCGCCGACGAGATCGACCGGCTGGTCGCGGCGGGCACGGTCGCATGAGCGCGCTGCTCGATCTGCTCGACGTGCACCCCGAGGGCGGCAATGAGGACACCTGGGTGGGCCCCGCCAGCGGACCGGAGGGCAAGCGGTCCTTCGGCGGCCAGTTCATGGCGCAGAGTCTGGCCGCCGCCTGCCGGACCGTCGAGGCGGTGAAACTGCCCACCAACATGCACCTGCAGTTCTTGCGCGGGGGCGAGGCCGGCGATCCGGTCGAGTACTCCGTGGCGCGGGTGTTCGACGGGCGCACCGCGGCAGCCCGCCGGGTGGATGCCCGACAGGACGGCCGCCTGCTGACTACTGCCACCGTTTCCTTCGCCGCGCCCTTGGCCGGACCTGAGCACGGCAATCGAGCGGCGATGCCGGGTGACCCCGAGACGCTGCCGCAGACCGGGCCCGCCGGTCCTGCACCGTCGATGCCGTT
>JAVRPF010000095.1:0-7279 GCA_032162385.1 Mycobacterium sp. | reverse complement strand
GATCGCCCGCAACGTGGGCTCGGCGCAGGCCGTCGGGGCCTCGTAGGCCACGTCCAGTCGTTGGTTTGGCTACCGCAACCGCAGCCGTTCCAGCGCATCCGCGACGTATTCCGAGGGCTCCGCGGGCAGGGTGGACAGCCTCAGCGGCGCGATTCCGATCGGTAACGTCAGGCGCAGCAGCTGGCAGCGTAAGATACCGTCCAACAAAGGGATTCGCTCGACGACCGGGATGCGGACACCATCGTCGAACTCCACGAACAAGTCGGTGGGCGGCTCCTCCGATGACCCGGCCCACGTCAGAACGAGGTCGGGTCCGACGGCGAAGGCCGTACCCAGGAACGGATGATCCGAGCTGTCGCTCTCGAGTCGCCCGACGGCACGGATGGCGCGTCAACGCCAATTCGCTCGACTACGCCGCCGACTAGCCGCGACTGCTGCGCAGAACCGTCTCGTACTGCGTCACGACCGTCACCATCAACGCTACACCCGTGATGGTCATGAGCACACCCAGAATGTGTGATGCAACAAGGGATTTCATTGCAGGTCCTACTCCTTCAGATGGTCAGCGGAGAGGATGGCGACAAGCCCAACCATGACGAGCATTTCGATGCCTCTGATCCGCTAGTAGACCCTCAGTACACGCCTCTTCCACGTTGATGTCAACACCGTTGACAGATGTAGTTGACACCGAGGTGGGGCGAAAGGTTACAGTGATCACGCAAGTGGCCGCCGGTGGCCGACGTGGGCGCTGAGGGCAGCGACGGCGTCCTGCTTGACAGACGATTCCCCGGAGGGCACGTGCCTCAACTCAAGCTTGGCGTCATCGGCAGGACCGCCAAGGAGAACGAACGCCGCGTTCCGATCCATCCGCACCATCTCGACCGGATCGATGCCGACCTGCGCGCCAACGTCTATTTCGAGCGTGGCTACGGGGAGGGCTTTGGCGTCTCCGACGCGGAACTGTCGGAGCTGGCGGCCGGAGTGCGCTCACGCGAGCAGTTGATCGCGGACTGTGACGTCATCCTGCTGATCAAGCCGGAGGCAAGCGATCTCGCCGAGCTTCGCGTCGGCCAGGTGCTGTGGGGCTGGCCGCACTGCGTCCAAGACCGAGACCTCACTGAGCAGGCCATCGAGCGTCGGCAAACGCTGATCGCCTTCGAAGCGATGAACCTGTGGGGTGAGGACGGCTCCTTCAAATTGCATGTGTTCCATAAGAACAACGAAATGGCCGGCTACTGCTCGGTGCTGCACGCCCTGGAGATCGTCGGCTCGACGGGCATGTACGGCCGCCGGTTGCGGGCGGCCGTCATCGGCTTCGGCGCCACCGCGCGGGGTGCGGTGACGGCACTGAGCGCACACGGGATACACGACGTCGACATCTTCACCAACCGCGGTGTGACCGAAGTGGCCTCACCGATTCACTCCGCGGATATCGTCCAGTTCGAGCACGACATCGACCCTGACGGCGGGTCCTCGATGAGTTTCGCGCTCACCCCGGATGGCCGAGTTCCGCTGGCCCCATTGCTGGCCGAGCACGACATCATTGTCAACTGCGTGTTGCAGGACACCAACGCACCACTGACCTTCCTGGACGAAGACGGTCTCGCCGCGTTCCGTGCGGGCAGCCTCATCATCGACGTATCATGTGATGAGGCAATGGGTTTCAGCTGGGCTCGCCCCACCTCGTTCGAGCACCCCACGTTCACCGTCGGCGCCAACGTCACCTACTACGCCGTCGACCACAGCCCGTCCTACCTGTGGAACTCCGCGAGCTGGGAGATCAGCGAGGCGCTTCTGCCCTACCTGCCGACGGTGCTAGACGGACGTGAAGCATGGGAGGCCGACCAGACGGTGTCCCGAGCGGTGGAGATTCTCGACGGGACCGTCATGAATCCCGACATCCTGTCGTTCCAGCACCGTCTGCCCGACTACCCACATGCGGGTACCGACACCCGCTGACCGACGGCGGCGTAATGTCACGAGTATCGGGCAGCTCGGTTTCGAGCGAACATGCCCGACTACGAAGGAAATTCGATGGCCTCCTCAACTCTGCTCCGTTCTCCCTACGACCGACGTGTCGATCTCGTCAAGGACACCATCACGGCTAACTCCAAGCTCGGCGACAAAGCTGCGGGCGAACTGGCCGTGCACGTCCTGCACGCACTGAGTTCCATCCCCGAAAAGGTGCGCTGAGCAACTACTCGGCGACGTTCATGACGGTCACCGTGACACTCCCCGATGGCGGAACCGACGAGTACATGCGGTTCGGCGACGCCTACGTCCAGCACAACGACGGCAGGTTGGACGTGGTGCGTACCGGCGCGAAAGTGCCGTACAGCTATGCGTCGGGGGAGTGGACCGACGTAGAGGGTGACCAGTCGAAGCGGAAGAAGAGCCGGTTCTGGGGTTGATCGACGACCGCGGGCTCACGACCGCCAACCGGTCGGCCTAGCGCCTACTCAGGCGTCTGGGGTGTCGGTGCCGCCGGCGGTCGTCGGCAGCGGCTTGCGCTGGACGTGCTCGCCGGTCACCGCCTGGCACGCCTTGCAGATGTTCGCGTACCGGATCACCATGTGTCCGTCGTCGACGCCGAGGATCTCCTCGGTCGAGATGGAGAACTGGTGGTCACAGGCCATAACTGCCCTTGTACCGTGTTCGCGCAGTCGGCGGTGACGATTGCGTCGTTTCGCGCCGCCAGACGACGCGTTGCCCGTGTCCCCCCGATCGGGGGACACGGGCTTCATCCGGTGTAGTGGCCTTGGATTCAGGCGGTCGCTGCAACGAATGCGGACGGATCTGAGAGTAGTCGGTCGAGTTCTTCGGCAGGGGTGCGCCAGTTGTGGCGTTTGCGGGGTCGGGCGTTGAGTTCTTCGGCGACGTTGTCGAGGATTCCGGGGCCGTGAAAGGACAGGTCGGTGCCTTTGGGGAAGTACTGGCGCAGGAGTCCGTTGATGCTTCTATGTCAACGCGAGCGGTTGGTATCTGGTGATCTGGTGCTGCCAGGAAGCCTGATCGGTGTGCATAGCTCGGTAGATCACATCAACGAGGTGGCGTTTCAGGATGCGTCTGGCGCCACGGGCGCCCTTAGTGGGCTCCTTGCGTGCGATGAGTTCTTGCGCGGCCGGGCTGAAGCGTTTCTGCACGATAGCGGCCGTGTAGAGAACGCTGTTGAGGCGGCGGTTCCCTCCCCGGTGAAGGCGGTGACGTTCGTTGTCGGACGAATAGACCGGAATGGGTGCGCAACCGGTGTAGCGGGCCAGTTTGGCCGAACTGGAAAATCTTGAGATATCGCCGATTTCGGTGATCAGGATGGCCGCAGAATTGTGACTGATGCCAATGACCTCGAGGAGGTTGGGGGCCAGCGGGCTCACTAGCTCCTTGATCGTGTCGTCGAGCTCACGGATACGGCCGTTGGCATCGATGAGCTCGGCGATCATCTCGTTGATCACGAACCGGACGTGCGCGTTCATTGAGGCGGTGTCCAGCCGTGAGCGTAACGCCGAGATGACTTTGGCGCGGGCCAGATCTCCAGGTGTGTAATCGAGCCACAGATGTGCGTGCGCCTTGAGCTGGTTGATGAGCATGGTCCGGCGTTTGACGAGGTCGGACCGGTAGTCGGTCAGAATTCGTAACTCACGGACCCGCTCATCGATGCGGTGACGATCCAGATCCGGGGCCGCGATCGCGGCATGAGCACCCGCCACGGCGTCGATGGCATCGGACTTGGAACCGGTGGCCGCGTGCAACTTACGATGAGCAGCCATCAACCGGCTGGGTACCCACACCACGTCCTGGCCGGCCAGCAGAAGCTCGTCAGCCAAGCGGCGGGCATAGCCACGGCCATCTTCGATGGCCCAGGTGACGGGCATGCCGTCGGCAATTGATCGAATCCACTTGAGCAGGGCAATGATCAGCTGCCCGTCGTTCTTTACGGTCAGCGGCTTGCCGATACGTTTACCACCAGCATCAACGGCCACCGCTACATGCACACGCTTGTGCGGGTCGATCCCCACTGTCACCATCGAAACGTCCCTTCGTTCAATCGGGTGACGGGACGATGGCGAGGGCTCTGCCCGGGCGGACAGACCTATTGCGAGTTGACGGCTCAGCAGGCTTCTATCAAGTCACTCCCGGTCAGGGCTCTCGCCCTCGGCTGCTGTGGACAAATCAACGGAAAGCCATTCATGGCACGTGTTCTCCGAGTCACCCAGCAGCCCTCCGATCGGCTCCCGTCGAAGCGTCTCGGCATCAACACAATGCACCAATAGGTGTTCTCGTTGGTGCCGCGCTGCCAGGGGCTATGGGGATCGCAGAAGTAGATCGGCAGGCCAGTGGCCTCGGTGATCGCGGTGTGCCGTGCCATCTCCTTGCCCTGGTCCCAGGTCAGGGAGCGCCACAGGATTCCAGGGAGTTCGGGGATTTTGGCCGTCATCGCGTCGGCTGTCGTGGCCGCGGTGCGGTCCTCGGGTAGGTGCAGCAGCATCACGAAGCCGGAGGTGCGTTCGACCAGGGTGCCGATCGCCGATTCGCCGTTGGCTCCGATGATCAGGTCGCCTTCCCAGTGCCCAGGTACTGCCCGGTCATCAGCTTCGGCGGGGCGGTCGCTGATGTTGACCATGTCTCTTATCTGCCCACGGCCGTCAGTTTCGGCGCGGCCCTGATGTTTTCGTCGTGTCCTCCCGGTGCGCAGCGCCGCCTTGACCTGCTGGGCCAGCTCCCCACGGGGTTGGACGTACATGGCCTGATAGATCGTTTCGTGTGACACCCACATCTCCGGATCCTCGGGGAAGTCCTGACGCAGCCGGCCCGCGATCTGCTCGGGACTGTTCCGCTTCTTCAAGCGTCGCAGAACCTCAGCCAGCAGGGCGAGGTTGGTGTCGAGCTTGCGTGGCTTAGGACGCGCGGCGTGCACATCGGCAACGTCCTGACCCACCCGCGCCCGATAACCCGACCCGGTCGCACCCCGGCGGGTCTCTCGGCTGATCGTGGCGCGGTGACGCCCCAACAGCCCCGCGGCCCGCGCCGGTAGGCACCCCGCTTCCAGCAGGTTCTCTAATCGGCAGCGTTCGACAAACGACATCGACCGCGACGGCGCAGAGTCGAGCGCGTGATCAACAGAGACACGCGTTCTCGGCACGAAGTCAGATCTCGGCACGTAGCCAGCTTGTGCGACCCAGCGCCGTGCGGTGTGTTCCGACACACCAGCGATCTGCGCGGCCTGCGCTGGCGCATACCCCGACCGCACCGACTCCCAGAACGCGTCCCGAACCACCCGCGGATAGCGCAGACCGTAATGCTTGGCATCCGTCTGCCAACCCGCATCCCGGGCCCACCGACGACCCGTGGCGCCCGAGACTCCGACCACCGTGGCCGCCGCTGTCGGCGACACCCCCGACCGCACCGCCTCCCAGAACTGCTCGCGCACCGACTCCGGCAACCGGACCCGACCAGACCTACGAAAACCTGTCTGAAACCCCATCAAGCAACACCCTTCGAACCAACCAGGTGTTGCAGCGATCACTTGAGCTCAAGCGGCGTGTCGTGCAACAGACACGCACGCTCGCGCAAGGACGGGGGCTAAGTGCCCGGGCCGACGTTGCCGGCCGGGCGGTTGCGCAGGTCGAGAACGTAATCCGATGGCGCACCGGCGATCTCGGCGGCTTCGGCCATCACGCCAAGGTAGCGCGCCGACGGTATGCCGCCCTCCCACGCGTCGACCACGTACAGCCAGGCCAGCACCGGCTCCCTGTTGGTGTCCGACGACAGCCGGTCTACCCGGCAGCGGATCTTCTTGTGGAAGCCAAGCTCTGAACCCTCCCAGCGGTCCAGGTTGGCCTCGTCCTCCTTGGTCATGTCGTAGAGGACCACGAACACCTTCGACAGCGGATCCTCGACGAGGGTGGCCAGCGCGCCCTCCCAGCTGAGGTCCTCACCGCCGAACGTCAATCGCCAGCCGTGCAACCAGCCAGTACCCGCCATCGGCGAATGAGGAGCACGCTGCAGCATTTGCTCCGGATGCATGTTCGATCCGTAGGCGGCATAGATCGGCACGGGGGCAAGCCTAAGGCTTGGCTTGTGGGTTCGGCGGGCAGGAGCGCAGCGACTTGGGAATTGGTTCGGCGATGAACGCCCCTCTTGGCTAAGTTGGCCACGTGGTTACCCGCATTGCGATCATCGGTGGCGGGCCCGCCGGGTACGAAGCCGCACTGGTGGCGGCCGGCCGCGGCCCTGACGTGGCGCAGATCACCGTCATCGACTGCGACGGCATCGGCGGGGCGTGCGTGCTGTGGGACTGCGTACCGTCCAAGACGTTCATCGCATCGACGGGTGTGCGCACCGAACTGCGCAGGGCTAACGGGCTGGGGTTCGACATCGCCGTCGAGGACGCCAAGATCACGCTGTCGCAGATCCACAACCGGGTGAAGACGCTGGCCCGCTCACAGTCGGCGGACATCGGTGCGCAACTGCTCAACCAGGGCGTGAGCGTCGTGCACGGCCGCGGTGAGCTGGTCGACGACGTCCCAGGGATGGCGCATCACCGGGTGAAGGTCACCACGACCGACGGCAAGGTCGGCGTGCTCAAGGCCGACGTCGTACTGATCGCCACCGGTGCCAGCCCCCGCGTGCTGCCGAACGCCGCGCCCGACGGCGATCGCATCTTGAACTGGCGCCAGCTCTACGACCTCACCGAGCTGCCCGAACACCTGGTCATCGTGGGATCGGGCGTGACGGGCGCGGAGTTCTGCAACGCCTACACCGAGCTGGGCGTGAGAGTCACCGTGGTGGCCAGCCGCGACCAGATCCTGCCGCACGAGGACCGCGACGCCGCGGCGGTGCTCGAGGCGACATTCGCCGAACGTGGGGTGTCGTTGGTCAAGAACGCCCGCGCCGACTCGGTGACCCGCACCGCCGACGGGGTCAAGGTGTCGATGGCCGACGGTCGCACCGTCGAGGGCAGCCACGCGTTGATGACCGTCGGCTCGGTGCCCAACACCGGCGGGCTCGGCCTGGAGCGGGTGGGCATCGAACTCGGTCCTGGCAACTACCTGTCGGTGGACCGGGTTTCGCGCACCACGGCGTCCGGGATCTACGCGGCGGGGGACTGCACCGGCCTGCTGCCGCTGGCGTCGGTGGCAGCCATGCAGGGCCGGATCGCGATGTACCACGCTCTGGGCGAGGGTGTTTCGCCCATCCGGCTGCGCACGGTCGCGGCCGCGGTGTTCACCCGACCGGAGATCGCGGCCGTCGGAGTGCCGCAGACGGCGATCGACGACGGAAC
>JAVRPF010000094.1:0-6235 GCA_032162385.1 Mycobacterium sp. | reverse complement strand
CGCCGGCACCGACCTCCAGCAGCACGATGTTCAGCGTGAAGACGATGAGCACCGTGTAGGGAATCGAGAGCACGACCGTAGGGACGATCGACACCCGTGCGACGAACCAGATCTGATCCAGAAGCTCGCGCCACGCGAAAGGTCGACGAAACATCGCCGCAAAGGTCTCGCCGGCGAGGACGAAGAAATCCCCCATGGCGAGCGCGGGCTTCGACCAGGCGGTCCCGTTCACGGTCGATTGCCGAGAGATTGCTGCACGCGGTTACCCCGTTCGCAGAGATGCACACACGCGTAATGACCGCTGCGGCGTCGTTGCCGCGCTGCGCGAGCACTCCTTTGCGGATCCCACGTGCATTCCCATCGTCGTTAGGCTGGGCCGGACGCTATGAGAGCCATCGGTTAGCTGTCAACGTGGACGTTCGGACATATGTGCACGTCGTGGCCGGAAGGCGCTGGTGGCAACATTGCGCGAGGTTTCGTTCACATTGATTGGATTGTGTTGAGTTAAAGCCTTGCGCGACGTTGCTCCGCGACGCGGTTAGTCTCGACGTTCATGAGCAATGCGGTAGACCCGGCGGTGCCTCCGAGCGGGACGGGGTGCGTCGAGTGTGATGACGTTAGCGGATGGTGGGTGCACCTGCGGCGGTGCGCAGCGTGCGGGCACATCGGGTGTTGTGACGACTCGCTGGCCCGGCACGCCGCGGCGCACTGGCGGGCGACCGGGCATCCGATCATCCGGTCGTTCGAGCCCGGCGAGGACTGGTTCTGGAACTACCAGACCAACGAGTACTACGACGGCCCCGAACTGGCTGCGCCGCAAAACCATCCGGTCGACCAGACCGTGCCCGGTCCACATGACCGCGTGCCCGGCGACTGGATGGCGCAGTTGCAGCGTCGGGGTGATTGAGCCTCGGTGGTGAAGGCGGGAGGCGACAGCACGCTCACGGTGCTGGTCGCGTTCGGCGCGAATCTGGTGATCGCCGTGGCCAAGACCGCCGCGGCGGGGGTGTCCGGATCCGCGTCGATGAGCGCGGAGGCTGCGCACTCCTGGGCAGACACCGGCAACGAGGTCTTCCTGCTCATCGCCAATCGGCGCGGCGGCCGGGCCGCCGACGAGCGGCGCCCGCTCGGCTACGGGCGCGAGGCCTACGTGTGGTCGCTGCTCGCCGCAGTCGGCCTGTTCGTCGTCGGTGCGGCGGTCTCGATCTGGCGGGGCGTCACCGAGCTGCTGCACGGCGCCGCAAGCGGTGAGGACTACCGACTGGCCTACCTAGTGCTGGCCGTCGCATTCATTCTCGAAGGCGCCTCTCTGATGCAGGCCGTTCGCCAACTCCGGCGCGAGGCAACCAGATTCGACGCCGACGTCTTGGAGTACGCGCTGCAGACGTCGGATCCGACGGTGCGTGCGGTGTTCGCAGAGGACAGCGCGGCGCTGGTCGGCATCGCCATCGCGTTCCTCGGTATGCTGCTGCACCAGCTCACCGGCGAGGTGCTCTGGGACGCCATCGGTTCCATCCTGGTGGGCGTACTCCTTGGCGTGGTCGCGGTCGTGTTGATCGACCGCAACCGCCAGTTCCTCACCGGCGAGCCGGGCTCGCCGAGGATTCATGACGCACTCGAAGCCCGCCTTGCCGAATTTCCCGAGGTCGCCTCGGTGCGCTTTCTTCGCCCCGAATTCATCGGACCGAAGCGACTTTTCGTCATCGCCAGCGTCGATCTGGTGGGCGATCGCGTGGAGTCGTCAGTCGCCAGGACGCTGCGGACGCTCGAGCAGCGGCTCGAGGAGGAGGCCTACGTCGCCGAAGCCGTGTTGACGGTTTCCGAACCCGATGAACCGGGTACTGCTGGCGGAATGAACGGCACACCAAACCCCAAGACAACCGACTCGGACTCGGGTCCCGAGGGCGCCGAAGACGTCCAGAGCGATCCGGCCAAGGGCAGCGACGACAAGGCCGACTGGTCCGACGAAGGCGGCGCCACTGAGACCGGACCTGCCGACGAGGGCGAGCAGACGCAGTAGTCGCCTATCGCGCGTCCGCCAACGCCTGCTGCGCTGCGTTGTAACCCGGGATGAACGTGATGCCAGGACCGCCGTGACATCCGGCACTCGCGAGGTAGAGCCCGTCGATCGGAATCGGTTGGTCGACATAGCCCTTCGGGCCGGGGCGGTTGATCCCCATCTGGTCGGGATGGATCAGCCCGTGGCAGTAGTCGCCACCGGGCGCGCCGAACATGGTGCCCATGTGTTTGGGAGTGAAGGTGGTGTGCCGGATGATCAGGCTTTCGAAATTCGGCGCAAGTCGGGTGAGCTTCTCGATGACGCGTCGCCCCATCTCGACCTTCATGTCGCCGTAGCTCGACTGGGTCTCCTCGACTGGGAACCACAGCGAGAAGGCCGAGGCCGCGTGCTTTCCCGGGGGCGCTAAGCCGGGATCGTTGACCGACGGGATCTGCAAAGCGATCGCCGGGTCGGCTGGCACGATGCCCCGTCGGCAATCCTCCCACTGCTGCTGCAATTCCTCTGGGGTGCTGAAGATCCCGATGTTCGACTGCATGGCGGGATCATTGAGCAGTTCGTACGGCGAGGCGAATTCCGGTACGCCGTCGAGCGCGAAGTGCATCTGCAGGTAGCTCCCCCGATGGTCGATCCGGGAGAACCGCTCGCGGACGTCGTCCGGCACCGCCGTCGGCCCGACCAACTGGTTGAGCGTCAGGTCCGGCGCGACCGCGGAGATGACGACGGGCGCGGTGACGGTCGAGCCGTCCTCGAGGCGGACACCGCTGACGCGGCCATCGCTGACCTGGATCTCCTCCACTTTGGACCGCAGCCTCAGTTCGCCGCCGTTCGAAGTAAACACCTCGCAGAGGTGGGAGGTGAGTGCACCGATTCCGCCTCTCAACTTCTTGACGAGCAGCGCATTCTCGTCAGGGACGGCGAATCCGTAGGCCAATGCTGCTGCGGTACCGGGAGTCGCAGGCCCACGGTAGGTGGTGTTGACTGCCAACAGCGACAGCATGCCCCTCAGCGCGCCGTGCTTCTCCTTGTCCGGCAGGTAGCGGTCGAGCACATCGGTGACCGACCCGAACAGCATGTCGGTGATCGTCGATCGTTCGAATTCGTTTGTTGCGCAGGCGTACATCTCGTCGAGTGACTTCGGGGGCCGGCCAGCGTCGAATCGCCCCAGCGCCCGGGTCGGCGCCTGGCACCAGGCCATCAGACCCGCCATCCCGTTTACGGCTTCCGCCCCGTGCACCTCGTTGATGTGCGTCATCAGCTTCATCGGGTCGGTGTAGTAGACGAGGGGTTCGTCGCCGACGCCGCGCAGCGACACCGACATCACATCGAGGTCGACCGTGGGCAGCTCGTCGAGGCCCAGTGCGCGGCTCACCGTGGCCGAGGTCGGAATCTGAACCGAACCCGCGATCTCGAACTTGAAGCCGTCGAACAGCTCCACCGTCGAGGCCATCCCGCCCGCGTAGAGCTTGGAATCCAGGCACAGAGTGCGTAGCCCAGCGCGCTGAAGGAGGGTGGCAGCGGTCAATCCGTTGTGGCCCGCACCAATGACAATCGCGTCGAAGTCCGCCATGAGCTGAGGCTGGCACGCGGCCCAAGTTTTGTCAATAATGACGAAACCTCAGCGCCGGTTCGTTTCCAATCCCTTGGCCACCGAGTCCAGCGCCATGCGGCACAACCGCGCGAGTTCGGGCAGCGACCGGTCGGGATCGAGCATCCACACCTCCATCGCGCCGAACACCGCCGCGGCGATGCAGCGGGCCGTCACGGTGATCCGCAACCGCTCGTCGGTGCCCGGCGCAGGGGGTTCGTCGCGGGTCAGGTATTCCTCGACCGCCTCGGCGAAGTCGGCCTCGACCTGCCTGATGTGCCGCACGATCCGCCCGGCATCGAGTTCCTGGGCGCGCAGTTCGGCGATCTTCGACACGGCTTCGACGTCGTACGGGGCAGACATCACCGCCGCATGCACGGAGTCGATCAGCGACTCCTTGCCGGACTGGTCGGCCAATGCCGCACGGAACCACTCCACGCCCGCGTCGTAGTCGGCGAACAGCAGGTCGTGCTTGGAGGCGAAGTGCCGGTAGAAGGTGCGCAGCGACACCCCGGCGTCGGCGGCGATCTGTTCGGCCGACGTGTCCTCGACGCCCTGCGCGAGGAAGCGCACCAGCGCCGCTTGGCGCAGCGCCTCCCGAGTTCGCTCGCTGCGCGCCGTCTGCGCAGGTCGGACCATCTCGGTAAGGTACCCGACGTCAGTGCCGCGGATCGACGAGGGCGATGGCGGCCGCGACCGCCTCCTCGGTGATGTCGCTCATCCGCCCGCCGTCCTCGACGGTGATCGCGGTCAGTTCGCGAAGGCCGCCGAGCAGCATGATGATCCGCTGCCGCGACACCGGCCCGGCGGGGCGGAACCCCTCCGAGTGGGTCAGCGCCTGCACCATCGTGATGAAGTTGTCCACCGCATCGCGCTGCAGCAGACGGGCCGTCATGGCGAGCGCCGGAACGTCGCGGATCCAGCTCAGCATCAGGGCCGGACGGGATTCGACGGACGCGATCCAGGCCTCGATGGCCTGCCGCACCTGGGCGTCCCACGGCGCGCCCGGATCCACGGCGGCGGTGATCTGCCTGACCTGTTCGGCGTTGGCCTCGGTCAACAACGCGACGAAGCACTCGTCCTTGCTGTTGAAATGCTCGTAGAAGGTCCTACGCGACGTCCGGGCGCGCCGCACGACATCGGCGATCGTCGTCTTCGGATAGCCGTCCTCGGCGATCGACTCCTCGAGGGCGTCGAACAGACGTTGCCGAAAGCTTGCGTTCACTGGGTTGGAATCGTACCGACTGACCCGGTCATCGAGCGGTCGGCGCGGCGGCAATTGACGCCTACCCGCCAACACCAATACCGACACCGCCGTCAAGACGAAATCCGCTGTCCTCGTGGTTCGGGCAAGAGACGTCGACATAGACCGTCGTGAACGTCGTCGGCGGACCGGGCGATTGGTCGGGGTTGTTGATCCCAGTGACGGCACACAAGGAGAGCGGGATACTGCTGACGCCGCTGACCCAGTTGATCTCGACGTTGTACCCCTGGCCGCGCAGATCGTCGATCACCGCTCGCGCCGACTCGCTTCCCGCTTCCGGCTCCACCGGGTCCGCGACGGCGATCGGCGCCGCCGCCAGCAACGCGGCCGCCCCAGTGGCTAGCAACGGCGACGCGACCCATCTCGGTGTGCACGACACGTCATCGATCATCCTCCGTTCAACGGAGGATGATCCGCGTATTTGCTGTCAAAGCGTCGAGCGCTATCTCGGCAGTTTCGACTCGATCTTGTCGGCGATCTGGGCGGCTTCCGTGAGGGTCGTCGGCTGCTGCGGCTTGCACGCCTGGATGTCGAGGATCAGGTTGGCGGCGATCGCGAGAAACCGTTGGCACGACCGCGTCTGGTCACCACTGCCCCTGGTGTACGGCATCGACAGCTCGGTGTCGGTTCTGGTCAGGTCGCCACTCAGCCACGCGGGCAAGGGCTGGTCGTTGAGCCTGATGTTCACGTGGTGGTTGGTGCACTTCGCCCACCGGTCGGCCGACTGCGTGAAGAACTCGCGCGCCCCGTCGGCCGTCCGGTAGGAGACGACGGACTGCACGACGAGCGCGTCCCACTGGTCGGTGTCCGGTTGCCGAAACATCCGCTGGCGCACCGACTTCCAGTGGGTCGGGTCGTAGATCGGAGCCTCGTTGACCTGCCACACTCCCAGGCAGTTGAGATTGGGGAGCATATTGCGGTGATCACCCATCTGGGTGACCACCGGATGTGGCGCCATCGCCGTCGTCCCCATGATGGCGTTGACATCGGCGGCACTGAGCAACAGCCCGTCGAGCGCCGAGTCCGGAACCGCCTTCGGCGACTGCGATGCCCCGCTGGCGGCCCCTCCTCCACATCCGGCCAACGCGAGACTGAGCGCGAGCACCCCCATGACACGCCGCTTCACGGGACTCCTTTTCCAATGGGTCGCGGTCATCCGCGCGTAACGCTCGTTCCGGGTGTCGGCCTGCGGACAGGCCGGCCCCGTGAACCCGTACTCGGATCTAGGCGTGCGTGCCGGCCGCCGCGCACGCCTCCTGAACCGCGTTGGCGTTGTTGTTCATACCGTTCGCGGTGTTGTTCAGGCTGTCGCCGGGGATGCGCAATCCCATCTTGACGAGCAGTGCCGTCGCCCCCAACGACCAAC
>JAVRPF010000093.1:0-6033 GCA_032162385.1 Mycobacterium sp. | reverse complement strand
GAAGGGTCCTGCCGAGCAGCTCCCCTTCGACGACGGCGCCCTGGATGCCGTAGTGACCACGTCGGCGTTCCACTTCTTCGACCAACCGGCGGCGCTGGCCGAATTCAACAGGGTTCTCGCCCCAGGCGGTGTGGCGGCGGTCGCGACGATCAGCCCCGCGGTGCCGCTGCCCCTGCAGTGGCTCTCCGAGAACCGGTTCAATCCTTCGCACAATCCGTCGCCGGCGCAGATGCGGGAGTTGTTCGAAGGCGCCGGGTTCACCATCCTCGAGCAACATCGCGTCCACCGGCCGGTCTGGACCAAGCTCATCCCGGACCTGATCACCGTGGGGAGCAAACCCTAAACGGCGATTGCCGAGCGCGCACCGTTGCGTACCCTGATGCTCGTGGTCGACCTGCACCCCGGCATCGCCGTGCTCGCCCCCCTCCTGGGCAGCTGGGCCGGGCCCGGCGCCGGTGAATACCCAACGATTCCGTCCTTCGACTATCTCGAGGAGATCACCTTCGGTCACGTCGGCAAGCCGTTCCTCGCCTATGGCCAGCGCACCAGGGCTGCCGACGACGGACGGCCATTGCACGCCGAGACGGGCTACCTGCGGGTGCCATCCCCGGGTCGGGTCGAATGGGTGCTGGCGCACCCGACCGGCATCACCGAGATCCAGGAAGGCACGCTGACGGTCGACGGTACGACGATCGAGATGGAGTTGACCGCGACCACCATCGGCCTCACCGCATCGGCCAAGGACGTGACTGCCCTTGGCCGTTCGATCCGCGTCGACGGCGACGAACTCGTCTACACGCTGCGTCTCGGTGCGGTCGGCCAACCGCTGCAACACCACCTCGCCGCGACGTTGCACAGGAAGCAGGCATGACCGCCGAAGGACGGATTCGCGTCCCAGCCGACCTCGACGCCGTGACCGCGGTCGGCGAGGAGGACCACTCCGGGATCGACCCCGCCGCCGTCGACCGGATCTGGCAGGTCGCCAGGCACTGGTATCAGGCGGGCATGCATCCGGCCATCCAGGTCTGCCTGCGGCACGACGGCAAGGTCGTGCTGAACCGGGCGATCGGGCACGGCTGGGGCAACGGTCCAGAAGACCTACCGGACGACGAGCGGATCCCAGTGACGCCGCAGACGCCGTTCTGCGTCTACTCGGCCGCCAAGGCGATGACCACGACCGTCGTGCACATGCTCGTCGAACGCGGAGTGTTCTCGCTCGACGATCGCGTGTGCGACTACCTGCCCAGCTACACCAGCCATGGCAAGGACCGCACCACGATCCGGCACGTGATGACCCATAGCGCGGGCGTCCCGTTCGCCACGGGCCCGAAGCCAGACCTCAAACGGATGAATGACAGCGAGTACGCCCGCGAGATGCTCGGCAACCTGAAGCCGATCTACCGGCCGGGGCTGGTGCACATCTACCACGCGCTGACGTGGGGGCCGCTGGTGCGCGAGATCGTGTCGGCCGCCGCGGGCAGGGACATCCGCGACGTCCTCGCCACCGAGATCCTCGACCCGCTGGGATTCCGGTGGACGAACTACGGCGTTGCGCCGGAAGACGTTCCGCTGGTCGCGCCGAGTCATGCCACCGGCAAGCCGTTGCCCCCGCCGATCGCGAAGGCGTTCCGCATCGCCATCGGTGGAACGACGCACCAGATCATCCCGTTCACCAACACCCCGCAGTTCCTGACCAGCGTGGTGCCGTCGTCCAGCACCGTCTCTACCGCGGATGAACTGTCCCGGTTCGCCGAACTACTCCGTCGCGGTGGCGAACTCGACGGTTTTCGAGTCATGCAACCGGAGACCTTGCGGGCCGCCACCAAGGAGGCCCGGCGCCTGCGACCGGATCTCGCCATGGGACTTGCTCCCCTGCGCTGGGGTACCGGATACATGTTGGGCTCCAAGCGGTTCGGGCCGTTCGGACGCAACGCACCCGCAGCGTTCGGGCACACCGGACTGGTCGACATCGCGATATGGGCCGACCCCGAGCGCCGGCTCGCGGCCGGGGTGGTCAGCAGCGGCAAGCCCGGTGGACACCGCGAGGCCAAGCGGTATCCGGCGCTGCTGGACGCCATCGCCGCCGAGATTCCACGGGCAGGCACGCGGCTGTGACCGACCCGGTTGACGAACCGTTCCTCATGAGTGAGCGTCCAGATACCAACGCCCACGGGAAGAGTCGTAGCTGATGTCGTAGCGCACCGCTCGTCGGCCCGCGACCCGCACAGCCCACTCGGTACCGCGGTGGCCGAACGCCACCGGTGCCCCGACATCGACGTGCGTCCCATGCTGGTCAACCAACGCGGCCGGGACTTTGATGCGCAACCGGCCCGCCTCATCGACGCGGATGGTCTCATTGCCGCCGGCCTTGCCCGACTCGCCATCAGCGGTCACAAACACCCGCGCCGCCTCCCAGCGTGCCCGCCACTGCGGTTCACTCATGCCCGCCGCCTCGAGGTGGGTGCGGTTGCGCCACAACCGTTTCCCGCCCATCGTGACCGAGGGCCGACCCGCATCCAACGCCTCCTCCGCGACGGCGAGCACCAGTGGGGATGGCTTCCTGGTCACCGGGGCGCAGCGCACACCGCCCTTCGAGCACCTCGACCGCGGCGCGCAGATCGCACACGTGGACACTGAGCGCTCGCATGCCCAGCTGGTATTGGTCCTCTACAGCTCGGGTGATCGCCCCAGCCCATCGCGACGACGACACTGTGGTGAGCGCCTGTTTGCGCTGCGCGCGCCACGCGGCGTGCGCCTCGTGGTCCAACCGACCCAGTTCCACCCGGGCCGCCAGTTCTGTCCGGTACACCGATCCCAGGAACGAACCGATCCCGCCAGCGCGGCGGCCTCAGCCTCACTGAGGTGAACCCGGGTCCGGATCCGCACCCCCGCCGGCGCCGCAGCGACCACCGGATCGGTGATCCGGCGCAACACCGCACGCTCACCGGCCATGACCGACATCCTGACCCAGGGCACCGACAAACGCCGACGGGCCGACATCACCCTGCGCGCAGCCCACCGCCTTGATCGCCCGGTTGCGTGCCGATCGGCGCCCATACAGCCCGGCACACAACGAGGTCAACACCTCCACCACGTCGCGAACCAGATCGTCGGTCACCTCACCGGAATCGAGCACCACCAGTCGGCGCCCGGCCGCCGACAACGCCGCCTCAACCAGCTCGGTATTCTTCCGCCGCAACCGATCCCGATGCTCCACCACGACCGCCGTTACCTGCCGATCAGCCAACAGCCGGCGCACCTTACGGCGATCGCCGACGACGACGAGCGCCAGGAGCGGGTACGTCAAGCCACCGCCGCCGCACAGGAGAATGCCAAGGCGCTCAACGCCGCCCAGCTGTTCGAGATTGACGACGTCATCGATCCGGCCGACACCCGGACGCTGATCGCCGCCACCCTGGCCGCGGCTGCCCAACACGAATTCGATTCCCCGCGAACGCGTTTCGTCGACGCCTGGTAGCCCGGTGGACGCTCGCCGTCCAGCCGGAGTCAGCTTGAACACCACCGAGTCGCTTGCGCCGACACTGTCGCGGACGAACGCGAAATCGGCCTCGTCCGCCGCTCCCCGGACTCGATGCGCGCGACGCTACGCCGAAGAGGACAGCGAGCGTTGCCGCCGTGAAACCGATGACGACAACCCAGGTCACCGGGTCAATCATCCGCACCGACGACGCCAGGGACCGCTTGACCTGCCTTCTGCGCCATTGCACCCAGGCCACTCCGGCGAGGATCAGCCACTTTCTACTTTCCAATCCGTCAAGTACTTTCCGAAACTCGGACGGCGCCGTCGGATGCGAGACTGACCGGGTGAGCCAAGTCGTGCAAGCAATCGCCTTTCCGCCGGCGCGGGACTTCATCCTCTCCGCTGGCTTCGCGGGCGCGGCCGCAGTGGTCGCCGGGGTCATCGTGTTGTGCGCTGTGCTGTACGGGTCTCGCCAGGCCGGAAAGCGGTCTCTCGCTGAGCGTGATCAGCGAGAACGTCACTACGCGGAAGGTCGCGAGGCTGAGCAGCGCGCGGTGGCGGTGGCGCGATGCTGGGACCAGTGGTGGCAGGTGGTGGAGACCGCCGCATTAGAACCTGCGGACAGCGAGGGCGCGACCCTTGGCCTTGGGCCGGAGGTGACATTGGAGCTACTGCGGGGGCTGCTTCGTGATGCTGAGCGGCTCGGCGATGACACCCTCGTCAAGGCCGTGGCGGTCCACCACGACCAGCTTCTGCTGGTGCTGGCACAGCAGAGCGGACCACTTTCCACGCTTGCCGCGCCCGCGCCGGCGGCGTCAGCACATCGCGGGTCGGACAAGACGCCGCCACCAGACCAACAGGCATCAAGCACCGACGGCCCCGCTCCGAGCGGGTTGGGTGCCGAGCCGAGGCGGCGGCGCGCGGCGGCGCCAGCCACCGGTGCCGCCCCAGAGCCGGCGACCGGTGAAACGCCGTCAGCCACGGGCGAAGCGACCGGGGGAAGGAGGCGGCGCCGGTGACAACGACGCGACAGCACATCGAGGACCTCGATGTCGACAAGTGGGCCAGATTGACGCGACGCGCGGCGGTGGAATCGGTGGAGTCGTCCAAGCGGTTGGGCTTGCGGCCAAGGCCAGAGTCGGTCGCGATAGCGGCAATGAGTGAGCGTGAACTCGTCGAGCACCGCCAACGCCACGGGCCTGCCAAGCGCCGTCCCTCGCTGGTGATGCAGCTCGTCGAGGCCGACCGACGAAGCCGTGAGGCCGAAAGCCGGGCACGCGACGCACACCAGGGTCGGCTGGATGCCGAAACAGCGGCGTCGATGGCGCGGGCTGAAGCCGATGAGGCCGCGCGCGCAGTTACCGCAGCGCAGGAACGGATCCGCGCGGCGAAGGCCGAGTCGGCGCGTAAAGACGGTCAACGGGCACGGGAACGGGCGGCTGATCAGCAGGCAGTGCAGCTGGCGCGCGCTGAGACTGAACAGGCTCGCGCCGATGCGGCCGCCGGCGAGGCGGCAGCCCAGGAACGGGTGCGCGCCGCGGAGGCGCGTGCCGAGCAGCGCATGACAGAGCGGGCGGCGGAACGGGCGGCCGGGGAAAAGGCGTTGCAACAGCAGCAAGCCCAGCTCGACAAAGTTCGCGCCGATGCGGAGGCCGAGAAGACGGCGGCCAATGAACGGGTGCGCGCCGCGGAGGGGCGTGCCGAGCAGCGCATGACAGAGCGGGCGACGGAACGGGCCGCCGGGGAGGAAGCGGTCGCTCGGGTGCGCGGCGAGTCCGAGCAGGTGCGCGCCGATGCGGCCGCGGAGGTTGCGGCGGCGCGTGGACAGGCCAATGCTGAGGTCGCTGCCGCGCGGGAGGCCGCAGAGTCTGCGATTGACCTGGCGCGACAGGCGGCGCAAGCCGAGATCGACAACGCGCATGCCTATGCCGATGATGTGGTGCGGCAAGCACAGGCCGATGTAGCTCGGGCGACGTCGATGGCCACGTCGTCAAGATTGCTGACGATTCCCATTCCGCCGGCGGAGGTCCGCGCGGGCGAGCAGATCAGGCCCATCGAGAGCGCTGTGGACGCGCTTTACCAGATCGATTACCTGCTCGAGATCGCGATGGCCGAGGAGGTTTCGTCCCAACCCCAGCCGGATGTCGAGTTCATGCGTAGTCTCACGTGGACGGTGCAGGAGCGGGCTAAGGACCTATCCCCCGAGTTTGCTCAATCGCCCGTGCAGTTCACCGATCAATCTCAGATGGAGGCGGCCGCTTCCTATCTCGATGCCGCCGGCAGCGCTTTTCGCGCCTGTTTGCAGCGCATAGAGGGCGCGGCGCAGCGACTGGGGGGCCGCAACCGGAGCCCGGATGCCGAGATCGTCGAGATGGTCATGGCGATGCTCGCCGATCCGTGGGTTCAGGCCGTACGCCAGCACCGTTCGTGACGACACCTGGGCTCGCGGCGCCCGACGGCGAGACGGGTAGCGGATCGTCAGCCGGGACGCCGCCACACCAAAGTGGAGCGTGTCGTCCTGCCCTTGCGTGACGTCGAGTCGGCGCTGAGCA
>JAVRPF010000092.1:0-3278 GCA_032162385.1 Mycobacterium sp. | reverse complement strand
GCTAAGTCCGGGCCTGCGATGGACACAGCGCCTCAGTAGAGCAACACTCGAAAACAAGCGAACCCGTCAAATAGCGCTCCGCGAGCTGTGTCGCCAACCTCGAACCGCGACAAACGGCAGGTGCCGGCATATCACGATTATTATCGCTCGAGCAGTAAATTCACAGTTCAGTTCGGCCAACCGGCAGACGGACCGACACGCCGCAAGCGGATACGCCAATCAACCAGCAATGCATTGATCCACCTGGCGAGCTCACCACACCTAGGCCTGGCAAACACCGAGATCAGATCCAGAAGAATGGTCAATCCGTAATGATCTTGTTAGAGAATTGGTCGCGCTCGGTGTGGTAACTTGCAGCGCGTCGGGAGCACTTTGCTGAATGGAAATGATCATGGGCAGATTCCAGGATAAGTCGATGCGTAGGTATTTCGCCGCGGCCGCCATGGCCACCGGCACTGCGGTGCTCGGCGCCGCGCTGGCGCTCGGTTCGGCCGGATCGGCAATGGCCGATCAGAACGTCGTGACGAAAACGGGCAACAAGGTCACCCCAGGCCTCGTCAACGTGGGCATCTTCGGGGGCAACCTCCTTGGCGGACTCGGCACCGTGCTGAGCAACGCGCAGATCCAGCTGAGCACCACCGGCACCGACGCCATCACGCAGACCGGCACCGCGGGCACCAATGCGATCTCGCAGACCGGCACCGCGGGCACCAATGCGAACTCGCAGACCGGCACCGCCGTCAACAACGCCGTCAATCAGGTGACCGGCCACTGAGCCGGGTACTGAACTCGACGAGGGTATGAACCTGCCCGCTTCGCGCGGGCGGGGCGACACGGCCTGGCAACGCATGGGCACCGTCGTCGGCGGTGTCCATGTGGTGTTTCTGGGGCTTGTTCGATGGCATTGACCACATTGAACACATCTCGCGATCTGTTCAAATGCGCGCCGAGCCGGGTTCCCTCACCGGAACGGTGTCCCCCGCCCTGCTGGCCGCCACCACCGACACCTTGCGGCGGATGGGTCCGCGGCGGTTCAGCCTCACCGCCGTCGCCGAGGCCGCCGGGGTCTCACGCGGCACCGTGCACAACGCACTCGGCAGCCGCGACCACGCCATCAAGACCGCCCTGGATCACCTCGCCTTGGCGTTAATCGAGGCGATGGCCGCCGAGGTCGACGCGGCCGAGGCCCTGGCCGAAGAGGTCTCGGCTGCCGCGGTTCTGATCTGCGCCCATCGGCAGCACTCCGATTCGGTCGCACCGCGCGGCATCGACGAGAGCATCCTCGTCCTGCTGCTGCGCAACATCGGCGACGACCTGGTGCACCGCGCCATTGAACTGTGGAAGCCGCTGGTGCGGGCGGCCCAACGCACCGGTGAGGTCGGCGGCGACGGGGCAGGCCGACGACGAACGTGCGCAAGAGATGGCGGGCAGGGCGCTGGTCCGCCGCGCTGTCAAGCAACAGTTGATCGACCACGTCTACCACGCCGTCCTCGATGGCTCGTTGCCGCCGGCAGGCGGTTCGATCATCCGAATCTTCCACGCCGAAACAACCCAGGTCGAGCTCGACACCGCGCTGGCGATCGCGGGAAGCGCAGGCGTCGTCGACGACGCGACGGGCTTGTCCCGCCACGGTGACCGCTTCCTGTCCCGACAGGCGGCGTCGCTCGGCGGCGGCACGAACGAGATCGCGCGAAACATCATCGGCGAACGCATTCTTGGCTTCCCGCGCGAGTACGCCCCCGACCGCGGAGTGCCCTTCAACCAGGTCAAGCGCCAGCGCGACTAGCCCTGTTTCGGCGCTACGGCGCCGTCGGCTGCCGCGCGACATCGGCCCGCGCCCGCCCGCGCAGCCGCCACTCGAGCACGCTCAAGACGTCGAAATAGCGGGTGGGCGCCAGCCGGGCCAGGGCGTCGAACAGGCGGGCGTCGGGTCCAACGAGGATGCGCGCCTTGCCTTGTTCCACACCCCGGTGGATGATCTCCGCCGCCTTGGCGGGCTCGGTCATCGTGATGGCGGCGAACTCCTGCACCATCTGTTCGTGGCTGCGACCGCGGCCGTCCGGATCCTTGCGGAAGCGGGCGTTGCGCACGATGTTGGTGTTGATGCCGCCGGGGTGCACATTGATGGCTCGAACACCGGTGCCGCGCAACTCCTGGCGCAGCGAGTCGGTGAAGCCACGGACCGCGAACTTCGCCGAGCAGTAAGCGCTCTGGTTCGGCATGCCGACCAGACCGAAGACGCTCGAGGTGTTCACGACGGCTGCCGAGTTCTGAGCGGCGAGAATCGGCAGGAATGCCCGGGTGCCGTTGACGACACCGTGGAAGTTGATGTCCCACAACCAGTCGTCATCCTCGGGCACGGAGTCCAGCACACTCGAGGACACGGCGACGCCGGCGTTGTTGAACACCGCGCCCAAGGGTGCGGGCGCCCAGTCCCGGACTTCTTCGGCGAAGGCGTTCTGCGCCTGCGCATCCCGGACGTCGAGTACGCTTCGTCAGCGTCGGCCCGCCGACGGTCGCCTCGGTCTCCTTCAGCCCCCGCTCGTCGACGTCGGCGATGGCGACCGGACAGCCGTGGGATGAAAGTCGTTGTGCCAGAGCCCGACCGATACCAGACGCCGCACCGGTGATGACCACCGTGCGTCCGCTGATGACGTTTGCGGCTGACTTGCTCATCGTGTCTCCTCTGGCCTAGCGATTGGGACGGCTGCACCGTCGAGGTGGTGGGTGATCAGGCCGAGAATCCGGTCCCACGCGCCGGCCGGCAGGTCGTGGCCCATGCCGACGATCGTCTCCAACCGCGCGCCGGTGATGGCCCGCGCGGTGGCGGCGCCGCCGGTCGGATGGACCATCCGGTCGCGGTCGCCGTGGATCACCAGCGTCGGCACGTCGATCTGTCGCAGTTCGGTCGTCCGGTCGCCGGAGGCGAAGATGCCTGCCAGCTGCCGGGTCACGCCGTCGGACGTCGGGTCGCGATCCCAGGCGATGCCTGCCTTCTCGCGCACCCAGCCCTCGTCGAACGGAAAGCCGTGCGACCCGATGTGGCTGAATATCCGCACCGCGCCGTCGATCGCCTCGAGCCGGTCGCGCGGCGGCCTCGCGGTCGCCATCCGCCACCACGTGGACGGCGCCGGCCGCCCGATGCGCGGCGCGCCGGTGGTCGACATGATCGACGTGAGCGTGCGCACCCGTCCCGGGTGGTGGGCTGCGACGGTCTGGGCGATCATTCCGCCCATGGAGACGCCGACGAGGTGGGCGTCGCGGTATCCGAGGGCGTC
>JAVRPF010000091.1:0-7255 GCA_032162385.1 Mycobacterium sp. | reverse complement strand
GGAGGCGGCATGGCCGTGAATGGACCCAGCACGACGGCGAAGATTCTGTACCGCCCGGTTGGACTGTTGAGCTCAGTTCTCGGCGGTTTGGCTGCCGGCGCGATATTCAAGCAGGTGTGGCGGCGGGCCGCACCAGGCGAGAAGTCAGACCCGCCAACGGCGTTGGAGACCAGCTACTCGTTCAGGGAGATTCTGGTGGCCGCCGCGGTCCAAGGTGCGATCTTCTCGGTCGTGAAGACGGTGATCGACCGCCAGGGCGCACGACTGTTCGAGAAATGGTCTGGCGAATGGCCAGGAAGCTGACAGCTCACCGCGTTCTTCGGACATCCGTGTGAGCAGCGATGCAGGGCCGCGGTGCCGACGCGCTCGGCGTTCCGACCCACCCGGGTGAGCCAACAGCCATCGATGCGTTCGTCGCACAGCGCCGTCGAGCGGTTTGGTGGAATTGTTGGGCCCAAATTATTGAGGCGGCCGTGCGGCTTTGTCCACGGGTAGTCGCCCGCCAACATCGCTGCCAACCTGGCAGCGCAAGACGACTGATCATGACCAACGTGTCGTTCACATTCATCAGAGCAATCGGAACGAGCACACGGATGTCCACGCCAAGTCGTGGCGTGGGTCGAACGTGGACGCACGCCTTCGTGGCACCCCAACGAAGGACTAGCCAGAATCGCAATGTTGCAACGTTTGAGCTCGGCCCGTCACCACCCTGCGATGACGGGCGGAGCCGTTTCGCTGCACCGTCAGAACCTCAGTTGCCTGCGGGGCCCATCAGGCGGGCGTCTTGAGACGGCTTTGTCGCGCCGTCACCGTTGCTCTCGTTCTCGGTCTCCGCGTTGCCGAGGGGCACGACCGGCTCAATGTTGCCGGTTGTGTCATCGTCCGGATCGGTCAATGGATGCACGGAGTCATCGTCGATTGAACCGTTGGGCCGGTCGACGGGACCGCCGCCGGACTGTGGTTGTGCAGTTGATTGTTCGCTCGGATTAGTGGACATGTGAAACTCCCTTGAGCCGCCGCACACTGCGGCGAGGCTCAGCCGCCGCGTACCCGCGAGCTTGTTCACGAAACCAAACATCGAACGTCGGTCCCGACGTCGCCGCGCAATTGCTCGTTACCGCCGGCACCAGCCCCTGACCGGCTACGCAACGAGGCCGCGTTCGCCGCGCGGTGCGCGGCGGCCCCGTTCCGGGCCACCGCGACCTCGACTCGTGTCATGAGCAAGCACACGGGCATCCGACGTTTGCGGGGAGACGGCAGGGGTAGAGCGTCAGAGCCGTTCGCTTCCAGAATCGTGGAGCACCGTCGGTGAATCACTATTTAAGGCGACCTCATGCCCGAATCTGCTCCTGTGCACGCGCCACGATCCACCTCCAAACGCCGGACGCCAGTCCAGAAAGCTGCCCTCGTAGCCGGTGCAGTCTTCCTACTTGTCGGCGTGCTCGGCTTCGTTCCCGGCGTCACCACGCACTATGACCAGCTCACCTTCGCCGGTCATCACTCCGATGCCGCACTCTTGGGAATCTTCAACGTGTCCATCCTGCACAATCTGGTGCACCTGGCGTTCGGTGTCGCCGGGATCGCACTCTCTCGCACGTTCAACAGTGCCCGCGCCTATCTCATCGCGGGCGGCGCCGTGTATGTGGCGCTCTTCGTCTATGGGCTCGTCATCGACAAAGACAGCTCGGCAAACTTCATCCCCGTCAACGATGGCGACAACTGGCTGCACCTGGGGCTTTCCGTTGCCATGATCGCTCTCGGCGCCGCTTTGGGCCGCACCCGAGACGACAGCGGTGGGCCCGGCGGCACCGATGAAGGCACACACGTCACCACGCCGAACGGCCCGGCTCGCTAACCGTCAAAACAACCGACCACGGCGCCGATACCGGCGCTCGGACGAACCACCCAAGGAGAATCATGTACTTACGCACTCAACAACTCATCAACGAGGGCCGGCATGGCCAGAAGTGAGCGTGACAATCGCGAGGCAGGGGGCACTCCGGTCAAGACTGGCGAGCCAGCAAGTTTCGACCCCCGCGACACCGAGCACCCGGCCGGTCAACAACAGGCGGCCGAGAACACCGCCAACGATCCACCGAGCTAGTTCCCACCCCGATGGTCCGACGGCCGTTGTGCGTTCCGTGCACTCCCCTCCGAGTACGACGTCGTCGGAGTGGCGCGCCGCCCTCCGGCTCCGCAGGGCGTCTACCAGCGGGCCGACTGGCGCTCGCTCGACCTGACGGAACCCGACGCCATCGCCGATCTGCGTCAGGTGTTCGACGGTGCCGACGTCGTCGTGCATCTCGCATGGGGTTTTCAACCCACCCGCGACACGCAATATCTGACCCGACTCGGCGTGGGTGGGACGTCGGCGGTGCTACAAGCTGCCCACAGCAGCGGCATCGGTCAACTCATTCACATGTCCTCGGTGGGAACACATGCCGCCGGTAGTTACGGAATGCGGGTGGATGAGACGTGGCCCACGACGGGAATCGCATCCTCGCCGTATAGCCGCGACAAGTCCGCCGCGGAAACGATCCTCGACGAATACGAACAACGCCTCGGAAGCACGGCGACTCCGATCGCCCGGATGCGTCCCGGTTTCATCCTGCAGCGAGCGGCGGCGACCTATTCGACCCACTGATCCAAGCCGCAGCGGCCTTCGCACCATCGGCCCGCGGCGAACCAGGCAAGTGCCAGCAGGTGTGGTGCCCGTTGTGTGCGATGGCCGCACTCACCTCCGGTGAGCAGCACCCTCTGGCGGCGATCGTCGTCGAGTATGGTGCTGCCCTGCTGTCACTGATCCGCGCCATGGCGAACTCGGACGATGCGGATTCAGCGGACGGGGGCGCCCGCGCCGGCGACTCTGAGCAACGATCGAAAGCACCCGGCAGGTATCAACCCATCGCCATAACCATCCATGAGTGCCGTCCTCCGGCTGGGTGCCACCGGGTCGCCGCCGACGGATAAGGAGAACGCCTGTTTTAACGCCTTCCGAGGGGGTAGCCGCCAGACAGCGTCGCCGCAAGGAAGCGGCGGCAGGAGGAGCAATTATGAGCAACGATCCAGCTGACAAGTCAGCCCAGCAATCGGAGGGAACCGCAGTCGTATCGTCCGGACGAGCACACGAACTCGATGACGGTCCGGTGGATAGGCCGTCGGGAGCCATCGAAGATGGCATCGTGTCGTCCACCGCCGACCCCGCAGAGGGCAGAGAATACGGCGGCGGAAAGACCGTGCTGCCGGGCGATGCGGAACCGGTGCTGCCGCCCTATGACGGCCGCAAGGAAAGCAACGCCGGCGGCACGCCGGGACGCGGTGAGAACGAGGTCTCCAAGAACACCGGCGTGACCAGCGGCCAGGACACGTCGACCAAGTCGGCCCCCGACTCTGGCGGCGACAAAGGAACGTCGGCTCCGGCCCACACGCCGGGAACGGAGCGCGGCGAAGACAAGCTCTGACAGGCCGCCACCTGCCGAGTCGGCGACGCGATCTGGCGGCAGGCCTAGCCAACTGATGCGGCTGATAGGACTCGACCAGACACCATCGCTGCACCCGACGATGAACGGTGTACCTACGTCATCAGAGGACGACCGCGCCGCGGTTTAGCCCGTTTCGCCGCGGGGCATCACGTCGCCGTGACGTGGAATGGCGGCGCCGGGCAAAGTCAGCGCCAACGTGCGGGGTCGGACCCCGGTCCGGCCCGGCCCCGCGAAATCCTGGCCTGGGTCGGTGCAGTCCTCGGCAGTGCGATCGCCGCCGTTGTTCTTGCCCGCCAACGGAAATCGTCATCACATGTCCAACCTGGCGGAGCGGCAGTCAGCCCGTCCGCGACGCATCACCAGCGCTCCCCCGCCCCAGCGGCCGCGGCGCCGCCCGTCGACGACGCGTACCGTCCAGATCCCGACGACCCACGCAAACCCGAATCGCCTGCTGACCTCACCCGGCCGTCCCTGCTCTACGCCCTGCGCCAGACGGTGCGGGAGTTCGGCCGCGACCAGTGCACTGATCTGGCGGCCGCACTGACCTATTACGCCGTCCTGTCGGTGTTCCCCGCGCTGGTCGTGGTCGTGTCACTGTTGGGGGTGTTCGGGCAGGGCCGAAAGACGTCCGAGGCGATCCTGCAGATCGTCGGCGACATCGCTCCCGGTTCGACTGTCGACACCCTCCGTGCGCCGATTGAGCAGTTGGTCGAAGCGCCGTCGGCCGGTTTTGCCCTCGTCGCGGGCATCCTGGGCGCGCTGTGGTCGGCGTCGGGATACATCGGGGCATTCAGCCGCGCCATGAACCGCATCTACGAAGTCGAAGAGGGACGCCCAGTCTGGAAACTGCGCCCCCAACAACTCCTACTCACGGCGGCCGGACTGGTGCTCGCCGCCGCCGTCGCGTTCATACTGGCCGTCAGCGGACCAGTCGCCACGGTGATCGGCCACCACCTCGGCATGGGAGACACGGCGCAGACGGTATGGAACATCGCGCGATGGCCAGTGCTGCTTGCGCTCCTCGCACTGGGAGTGGCGCTGCTGTACTACGCCGGACCCAACGTCGAACAACCGAAGTTTCGCTGGATCAGCGTCGGAGCGTTCGTCGCGATTACCGTTTGGGTGATCGCCTCGCTCGGCTTCGGCGTCTACGTCACCAACTTCAGCAGCTACAACAAGACCTACGGCACGCTGGCCGGCGTCGTCGTGTTCCTACTGTGGTTATGGATTACCAACCTGGCGCTCCTGTTCGGCGCTGAAGTCGACGCCGAACTGGAACGTGGACGGGAGTTGCAGGCCGGAATCGCGGCCGAAGACGACCTGAAACTTCCGCCGCGAGACACCACGGTAATCGACAACAACGACGCCAAGGAAGAACGAGACATCCAGCGTGGCCGGGAACTACGCCAAACACGCGGCCGCGGATAATTGTTCGAGTAGCCGCGTGCGCGAACCGACACTCACAACGGACGTTTAACGATCACGTCCGCGATGCGTCGACCCATGTCATCAAGTCGTCAGCCGTGCACAAAGAGCGGTGAGTCCGAGCACGCGCTGTTGGCTCAACACACGGGTTGTCCCGGGTCACCTTGCGACGAATGTGTCAACGCAACCTCGTCGCACCCGCCGCCACGCTGAACATGCCCGAAGCCACGGTTCAGGAAACCATGTTGGGTGGACCGTCGAATCTCCCGTTCGCAGCCCGCAGATCGTGAAATCGCTGAACCCATCGACGTTGAACTGCGCCCCGGTCAACGTCACTCCCTGACCACCTGTCGTGCGCGTCATTGCGGCAACTCGATGAATAAGCCCAACCGCCAGACCTTCAGCCCCCACGCGTCCTCGTCGGACGGGGATGCGCCAAGCCCCGGCGCGCACAGCACCGCCGAGGCACCGGACAACCCCGACGCAGAGACATATGCGATGCACTCGTTCGGCGCACAGTTCGTCGAGGTACACGTCAACCGCGACACCGGTGAGATTCGGGTGCCCCTCATGCTGGGCGTGTTCTCGGTGGGTCGGGCCATCAATCCCCGCACCCTGCGTTCCCAGCTCATCGGCGGCATGACCATGGGGCTGTCCGCCGCGCTGCACGAAGAAAGCGTGCGAGACCCGCGATTCGGCCACGTCATCACGCAGGACCTGGCCAACTACCACATCAGCACCCACGCCGACGTCGGTGACATCGAGGCGATCTGGCTCGACGAGGTCGACGAGCACACCAACCCGATGGGATCACGCGGCGCCGGCGAGATCGGCATCGTGGGAGCGGCAGCCGCGGTCGCCAACGCCGTGCACCACGCCACCGGGATCCGGATACGCCACCTGCCGATCACTCCCGACGACCTCCTGTTCTGAGGCAGGGCACTGCGATGGAACATCGCTCACCCGGCTGAGTGGACACTGGGCGCCCGCCCGTGGTGACAGTCCCTCGGCTTTGGCGTATGCAGCGTCGGATTCGAACGCGCCCAGGACCGTCGCCTGCGATATCAGACCCTCGTCGTTGAACACCCGATCGGTGGCGCCAAGGATGGCGAGGCGCAGACGCTCGTTTCGGTGGAACTGTCCGTGAACCGTGCATCATTTCACAGGTTTTCAGTTCCCTCGCCCGGGTATCTCGAGGAGGCAGATTCCTCCAGCTATCGCGGGAACTTGCCGGGTGGGTCATCCACGGCGACGAACTGCGTGCCGAACCCACCAGGCCAGAACCCGACGGTCGCCCGTGCGTCAAAGGAGTTGCTGTGTTGCGGGTTGCCTCGGTGCCGTCGTCGCACGTCTACGTGCGCCACCTCGCCCATCCGGGCGCCTTGGACGTGGTGTCAAGGCTGCCGGACCCCGTCCCGGTCGACGGCCGAACCGTCCCTGGCGGATGGTGGCCGCCGCTGATGCTCGAACCGGGCTGGGTCACCGACCACCACCATCGCTTCGATCTGTTCCACGTGCACTTCGGCTTCGACGCCGTCGCCCCCGACGTCCTCGGCGAGGTCATGCACGAACTGAAGGTGCACGACAAGCCCCTCGTCTACACGGTGCACGACCTACGTAATCCGCATCACCCCGAACGAGACGCCCACGACGAGCAACAAGACGTCCTCGTCGCCGCCGCGCACACGCTGATCACGCTCACACCCGGTGCGGCACGGGCCGTCTCAGATCGCTGGGGCCGACAAGCCCACGTCCTGCCCCACCCCCACGTGCTGGACATCGCCCGCATCGAGCGACCCCGTCCGGCATCGGGTCGATTCGTCGTCGCAGTGCACGCCAAGAGCGTGCGTGCCAACATGGACCCGCTGACGGTGCTAGACGCCCTCGTGCCCGTCGTGGCGAAGCTGTCCGGCGCCGTTCTTCGGCTCGACGTGCACGACGAGGTCTATCAGCCTGGCAACCACTGGTATGCACCCACACTGGGTGCGGCTCTGCGGCAATACGCCAAGCACCCCCACGTCGACGTGCGCGTCCATCCCTACTACACCGACGACGAACTGTGGGACTACCTGTCCTCGGTGTCGGTGTCGGTGCTGCCCTACCGCTTCGGCACCCATTCCGGTTGGCTGGAAGCGTGTTTCGATCTCGGCACCGCGGTCATCGCACCCAGCTGCGGCTTCTACGGCGAGCAACGTCCCTGCGGAGTGTTCGACTTCACCGAGGAGACATTCGACCCAGAATCACTGCATCGCGCTGTGCGCGCCGCCTACGACCGGTGGAGCGGCGGGACCGCGGCGCCACGGGCTAGCTGGGGACAGCGTCGCACCGAACGCGTTCGGATAGCGCAG
>JAVRPF010000090.1:0-4444 GCA_032162385.1 Mycobacterium sp. | reverse complement strand
CTCGACCCCGGGTCGCGCACCTGTTGGCGGGCCGGCACCGAAATCGATCTCACGCCAAGGGAGTTCGCGGTGCTCGAGTATCTGATGCGTCACCGTGACCAGGTGGTGTCCAAGACCGAAATCATGGCCAACGTGTGGGACACGTTCTATGACGGTGACCCCAATGTAGTCGAGGTGTATGTCGGCTACCTGCGTCGGAAGATCGATGCTCCGTTTGGCCGGCGCAGCATCGAGACAGTCCGCGGGGTTGGCTATCGGCTTCGCGATGACGTGGCACGACGTGTCCGTACGTGACTACCGAACCTGACCGGCCGCACCCGACACCGTCATGGTGGCGGAGGCTATCACTGCGGGCCCGGCTGACTGCCGCCGCCACCATCGTCATCGCGGTTGGGATGGCCGCCGCCGCAGCGCTATTGGTGTGGCGGGTGGACAGCGTGCTGGCGGCCAATCTGGATGCGAACCTGACGCAGCAGGTCCACGAGGTGGCCGCCGACGTGGCCAAGGGTGACGCCAATCCACGGGTGGCTCGCTCCGCGGGAGAGTCGACCGTACTTCAGGTCGTCGACGGGGCCGGCAACGTGATCAGCAGTTCGGGCGACATCGATGGCGAACCACGATTGTTCTTCATTTCGCCCGCGACGGACGCCCCGGCACTCGGCACCGTCATTTCTTCGGCATTGGATGGACCGTACCGGGTGGCCGCGGTCGCGGTGACCTCTCCCTCTGGTCCCGCCACCGTGTACGTGGGCTCGCCGATGACCCCCCTGAAAGACAGCGGGAGCGAGCTCGGCGCTGCGTTGATCTTCGGTGTACCAACGATGGTGGCATTACTTGCGCTAGTCGGCTGGTTGCTGGTCGGCAGGGCACTGCGGCCTGTCGACGTGATCCGTCGCCAAGCAGCCGCCATCCCTGGGACGGATTTGCAGCAACGCCTTGACGTCCCCGCGTCAGACGATGAGCTGGGACGCCTGGCCCAGACCTTCAACGATCTGCTGGAGCGGATCGCGATCGCCGCGGATCGCCAGCGCCGGTTCGTCGCCGACGCCGCCCACGAACTGCGCACACCGTTGGCGACACTGCGCGCCCGGCTGGAGATCGACCTCCGCCACCCACCCGAAGGGGAAGGGAACGCGAAGATCGCCGATACGAGACAACTGTCCTTGCAACAGGTCACGCGCCTCGCGGCCTTGGTAGACGACCTGCTGCAACTGGCACGCCTGGATGCAGACCCCCGCCTGCACCGCCGCCCCATCGACCTCGACGATCTGGTGTGGGAGACCGTCCGAGAGGCCCGCGAAGGAGGAGCGCCACACCTCGACACCACCGGCATCTCCCCAGTGCGTGTGCTCGGCGACCCCGTCGCCCTTCACCGGGTGATACGCAACCTCATTCGCAACGCCGTCCGATACGCAGACCAGACCGTGACCGTCAGACTGTTCCGCGACTCCCCACCCGCGGGCATCCACGCCTCAGCCAGTGCAGGTGGAATCGCAATGCTGATCATCGCTGACGATGGACCGGGCATTCCGCTGGCAGACAGAGAACGCGTCTTCGAGCGGTTCGTCCGCCTCGACGAAGGTCGGACCCGAGACGCCGGCGGTACCGGTCTGGGCCTGGCAATCGTCGCCGACATCGTCACCGCGCATGGGGGACGAGTACGGATCGACGACAACCACCCCGGCGCCAAGGTGTGGGTGGAGTTACCGGCCCTGCCC
Source organism: Mycobacterium sp. (assembly GCA_032162385.1). Classification (GTDB taxonomy): domain Bacteria; phylum Actinomycetota; class Actinomycetes; order Mycobacteriales; family Mycobacteriaceae; genus Mycobacterium. Next base: position 2,726 of record JAVRPF010000090.1, on the reverse strand, counting down.
TGACATCGACGCCACCGGTTCTGACTCCACAACGCGACCCCTGAGAGCCGCCTCAGGCTGTCTTGGCGAGCTTTCAACAAGACGCACGCACAGACCTGGACGTAGGAGGTCTTCGCCGACATCTGAAGGGACACGACATGGGTTACGTAACGCGCTTCGCACCGAGGTGCACAACGAGGGTACGACACCGCTGATCGGGATATTCGACATGTACTCGGCCTCATTGGCAGCCCAACACTATGTCGGGATGTTCGTCTCGGGCTTCGGTCGCAGCAGCACCTTCACCTTCTGGTCGACATCGACGACGGATACGTCGATCCGAAGTGCCCTGCCACGTCGTCGAGAATCTGGAGCGCATCGGCGCCTCAGGGGTGATCCTGGAGGACCAGCAGCGGCCACGCCGTTGTGGCCACGTCAGTGGCAAGCAGATCCTGCCCATCGAGCAGTATCTGGAGAAGCTGAACATGGTGCCCAGACCAGGACCGAGCTCGTGGTCGTGACCCGTACTGACGCAACCGAAGAGCGCGAGATCCTGCGCCGGGCCGAGATACTGGCGGCCACCGATACCGACGTACTGCTGGTCGACGGTGTCAGAAGCGTGGAATGGATACGCAAGCTGAGCAGCGTCGTCGGCGGTAAGCCCATGCTGTTCAACCAGATTGCGGGCGGCTTGTCACCCCGACTGTCATTGACCGAGCTCGAGCCGTGCAGATAACGGCGGCAGTGTGTCACTGCCACCCGGCAGCCCCGTTTCCGTGTACGCGCAGGACGGGACCACTGGTGCAGAGAACCCTTACATCCCGTCGGGTGTAGGACCCCTACGTGCCCTACGCGGTGTGGGCACAGCACTGACGCCGGGCAACAGTTAGCAAGAAAGAACTCACGTGCCGTCCGACACCTCCGTCTGGCGGCACGTCAGTTGGTAGGAGCTACGTGAGATCGCACGTGGGATCGATCCCGCGATCCTGTCCAATGGGGTCTGGGCCCTGCGCTCAAGACGATGGTTCACCGGTCGGCCGTGCCGGTCGAGCTCGACGTCAGCGTCCACCGACGGTTGGGAGAGTCCGCCGAAGTGGCCGCCTACTACATCGTCGCCGAAGCCCTCACCAATGCGGCCAAGCACGCGCAAGCATCACAGGTGAACGTACGCGTCGAAGCCGCTGCTCCCAACCTGCGTGTCGGTTCGAGACGACGGAATCGGCGGTGCCGACCCAACCAAAGGGTCCGGCATCATCGGCCTCAGAGACCGCGTCGAGGCACTCGGGGGCGAGATGGTGATCTCGAGCGCCCGCCTGCAAGCGGAACATCCCTACTGGTCGAGATTGCTTGCGACGCCGAATGATTACGACCGTCGAACAGGTCGATCTGGTTCGGTCAGTTCGAGGTTGGAAACGCGGCTGGCATCGGGGAGGACGCTATTCGAAGGATAAGGCTGGCGATTGCGATTAGCAGCAGAACCGCGGCCGGCGCGAGCCCCTTAGCCCCCCTGAGCCCGTGTTCCGCGGGCGCGCAACAGGTAAACGAGGGCACCGATGAGATAGGCGGTCAAGCACACGGCCGCCGCCGCGCCCAGCGGCCACCAGAACAGGCCGACCACCAGGCCCACCGCTCCGCCGAGTTCGGCGGCGCCCAGCAGCCACATCTTGTCGACAGGGAAGTTTACGGCCCGCATTCCGTCGGACTGACGGTGGTCGCCGACGAGCTTGCCGCGCGCCGATGGGATGAGCGCGACGGCCAATAGAAGGGGGCTCGCGATCGTTGCGGCGAACATCAGCGCGCCGCGGGCGTATCGAATAGGAAATGGGCGAGCAGCTCGTTGACCAGCCGCGGGCGGGTGGCGAACGCGAAATGATCGGCTCCGGGTAGTTCGACCAGCCACGACTCGGCGATATGCCCGCGGAGATAAAGTCCGACGTCCGAGGGGACTTCGCGGCCCAGGCCGCTGGTGACCAACATGGTCGGCGTAGTGACCGAGCCAAGCAGGTGCCGGTCGTCGTCGCGCGCGATTCCCTCGAAGAATCCCATCAGGGTGTCGGTTCCCGCCGTGCGACTCATGGCGCCGAACCAATTCCTGAGATCTTGCGCCTCGCGTCGTCCAACGTCATGGAATACCGTGCCCGGCTCCAGAATGACGTCCGTGAGCGCCTCGATGCCACCCTCACGCCCTATTTGAACGAACCGATCGATACCGGCGTCGTCGAAGCCCCACGGCCAGTCGCCCCCTCGGCGGAAACGCGGTGAAGCATTGATGACGGCGAGCTTGGCCAGCCGGTGTGGATGCTGAGCCGCGAACCGCAACGCCACGTGTCCCGCCGAGGCGAAACCGATCAAGGCCACATTGCGCAGATCCAGATGCATCAGCAGGCGATCGAGATCATCGGCGTAGACCTGGGTGACATCAACGCGGTCGAGTGGGAGCTTGCTCGAGGCGCCGTAGCCGCGCAGATCGACGAATACATTGCGCGCCAGCGGATCGAAGTGCGCACGCTGCGCCGACCAGGACCGGGAGTCAAGGGGTAGCCCGTGCAGCCAGACCACCGGCTCTTCGCCCCGGCCCGATGTGTAATAGGCGAGCCGCGCGTCGTCGACGTCGAGATAATGGGGCTGCCATGCCGCCCGCTCGAAAGGGTTCATCTCATGCCGTCACCGTCGACCGTCGGATAGTCGATGTTGTCGAGCCCAGGCACCGTGACCTTCGTCGGATCGTTGTCGTGTTGGACGAGCTG